>NZ_DATCNW010000267.1:0-9306 GCF_036565025.1 Pengzhenrongella sp. | reverse complement strand
GGCCGCCGCCGTTCGCCGCCGATTCCTTCAGCCGCACGAGGATGCGGGGCTTCGGCTCCGCGGAGACCGGGGGCACGTGGCTGACGACCGGCGACGCGGCCACGTTCACCGTGTCCAGCGGGGTCGGGCGGATCGTGCTACCGGCTCCCAGCGACAGCGCGGATCTCGCGCTCCCGACCCGGGCGGTGCCGCAGACGGACCTGACGTTCTCGGTGTCGACGGACAGGTCGATGACCGGCGGTGGGCTGCACGTGCTGGTCGGCGTGCGACGGGTGCCGGGGGTCGGGGAGTACCGGGCCAAGGTGCAGCTCAGCGGGGACGGCAGCGTGCTGCTCTCGCTCGTCCGGGTCGCCGGGAAGACGACCGAGACCGTGCTGGTGCCCGCCGCGCCGGTGCCCGGGGTGGCCTACGCCGCGGGCGATCGCCTGCTGGTGCACGTCCAGGCGACCGGGTCGGCGCCGACCACCCTGCGCGCGCGCGTCTGGAAGTTCGGCACCCCCGAGCCAGGGTGGCTCGCGACCGCCGTCGACCCGACCCCCGAGCTGCAGGGGACGGGATCGATCGGGCTCAACTTCTACCTGTCGTCCACGTCCGCGGCTCCGCTGCGGGTGTTCGTGGACGACATCGTGGGCCGCGTGCCCTGAGCCGCGGCCGCCGAGCCCGTCTCAGACCCAGTCCGCCGCGCCGCGGTTCCGGGCGGCATCGGCGGCGTCCTTCCAGCCCTGCGCGTACGCCTCGGCGCTGCCCTGGCGGAACATGTCGTCCTCGCCGCCGCGCACCAGGGCGCGCGCGCCCGGGCCGTCGTCGGGCAGGACGTGCTGGGCGAGTCCGCGGACGACGGCGACCGGCCGTCCGGCAGCCTTGCCCTTGACGAGCTCGGCGGCGCCCGCGATCTCGTCCGCGACGGCCGCGACCGTCGCCTCGAGCCGCCGCCCGGCGGAGTCGAGCTGCCCGCGCAGGTCCTCGAGCACGACGACGCCGGCCGCGCCGATCGCGACGTCCGTGAGCCCCATGCGCCACGGGCGTCCCGCGGTGTCGGTGATGATGACGCCGACCCGCACACCGAGCGCGGCATGCAGGCCGGCTCGCAGGCGGCGCGCGGACGCGTCCGGATCCACCGGTAGCAGCAGCACGGTGCCGAGCGGGGTGTTGCTCGCGTCGACGCCCGCGGCCGCCATCACCAGCCCGAGGCGGTTCTCCACGATCCTCGTCACCCCGCCCGCGTGCTCGCGGCTGGCGACCACGCGGACCGTCTCGTCGGTGATCGCCCGCTCGCGATCGCTCGCCGGGACGGAGCGTCCCTCGGCCTTGGAGACGATCTTGCTGGTCACGACGACGACGTCGCCCGCCGCGAGCGCCGTCGGCCCCGCACCGAGGTCGAGCGCGCCGCCCGGCCCGAGGGCGCCCGCGATGATCGCGACGAGGTCGTCGCCGGCGACGATCTCGGGCAGGCCGTCCGGGGCCCCGACGGCGAACGCGGCCGTCATCGGACCAGCTGGGGCAGCACGTCGCGCGCGAAGGTGTCGATCCATTCGCGCTGGTTGCGCCCCACGTTGTGCAGGTAGATGCGGTCGAAGCCGAGGTCGACGTACTTCTGGATCTCGGCGCGATGCTTGTCGGGCTCCGCGGAGATGACCATCCGGCCCGCGAAGTCCTCCGGGCGCACCAGCTTCGCCATCTGCTCGAAGTCGAACGGCGAGCGGATGTCGGCCTTCGGGAACTTCATCCCACCGTTGGGCCACTCGGTCATCGCGTTGGCCAGCGCCTGCTCGTCCGTCTGCGCCCACGACAGGTGCAGCTGGAGCACCCGCGGCATGGTCGCGGGATCCTTGCCCGCCTCGCGCGCACCGTCCTCGAACTTCCCGAACAGCCCGGCGATCTTCTCCAGCGGCGCGCCGACCGTGATCAGCCCGTCCGCGACCCGCCCGGCACGCTTCGCGGTGACCGGTCCGGCCGTGGCGACCAGTATCTCCGGCGCGACCTCGGGCATGGTCCACAGCCGGGTCGACTCCAGCTTGTAGAACGGCCCGGCGTGCTTGACGTCCTTGCCCGCGAGGGAGGCCGCGAAGAGCTTCTTGATGATGTCGATGGCCTCGAACATGCGGTTGATCCGCTCCGGGGCTTCCGGCCAGTACCCGGCGACGACGTGCTCGTTGAGCGCCTCGCCCGAGCCCAGACCCAGCCAGTGCCGGCCCGGGTACATCGCCGCGAGGGTCGCCGAGGCCTGCGCGACCATCGCCGGGTGCCAGCGGAACGTCGGCGCGGTCACGCCCGGACCGAGGTCACCGGTGGTGCGCTCGCCGAGGGCCGCGAGCACGTTCCAGACGAACGCGGACTGGCCCTGCGCCGGGACCCACGGCTGGAAATGGTCCGCCGCCATCACCCCCGAGAACCCCTGGGACTCCGCGTAGGCCGACAGCGCGACCACCTCGGTCGGGTGGAACTGCTCCAGCATCGCCGCGTACCCCACCGTCAGACCCTGCGCCACGGACATGCCTCCTCGTTCGTCATCAACGTCTCCGGGCGAGCGTATCCGGGCGACCGAGCCCCGGTGCGGTCTGGGAGAATCGCTGGGGTCTGGGAGAATGACTGACCATGAGCGACCTGCCACCCACCGAGCCCACCACGACCGCCACCTCCCGAGCCGGCTCGGGGCAAGGCGCGGGGCCGCAGGTTCCCGACCGGGTCTCCCTCGACGGCATCGAGGACCGCTGGGCGGGTGCGTGGGCCGCCAAGGGCACGTACTCGTTCGATCGCACCGCGACCCGCGAACAGGTGTACTCGATCGACACCCCGCCGCCGACCGTGTCCGGCTCGCTGCACGTGGGCCACGTGTTCTCCTACACGCACACCGACATCGTCGCGCGCTACCAGCGGATGCGCGGGCGCGAGGTGTTCTACCCGATGGGCTGGGACGACAACGGCCTGCCCACCGAGCGCAGGGTGCAGAACTTCTTCGGCGTCCGGTGCGACCCGTCGCTGCCGTACGAGTCCGACTTCACGCCGCCCCAGGTGGGCGGCGAGGGCAAGAGCACCCGCGCGGGCGACCAACAGCCGATCTCCCGGCGCAACTTCATCGAGCTGTGCGAGAAGCTCACCGTCGCCGACGAGCGCGAGTTCGAGTCGCTGTGGCGCAACCTGGGCCTCTCGGTCGATTGGGAGCACCACTACCAGACCATCTCCGGTGAGGCTCGCGCCGTCGCGCAGCAGGCGTTCCTGCGCAACCTCGCGCGCGGCGAGGCGTACCAGGCCGAGGCCCCGGGCATGTGGGACGTGACGTTCCAGACCGCCGTCGCGCAGGCCGAGCTCGAGGCTCGCGACTACCCCGGCGCGTTCCACCGGGTCGCGTTCCACCCAACAGCCGCAGCCGGCGAGCAGGCAGGGACCGGCGCGCCGCTCTACATCGAGACGACCCGTCCCGAGCTGATCCCCGCCGTCGTCGCGCTCATCGCGCACCCCGACGACGCGCGCTACCAGCACCTGTTCGGCACAACGGTGCGCTCGCCGCTGTTCGGCGTCGAGGTCCCCGTCCTCGCACACCCGCTCGCCGAGCCCGACAAGGGCGCCGGGATCGCGATGTGCTGCACGTTCGGCGACCTCACCGACGTGGTGTGGTGGCGCGAGCTGCAGCTGCCCACACGGTCCGTGCTGGGCCGCGACGGCCGGCTACTGCGGGAGGTCCCGACCTGGCTCGCCGACGACGCCGACGTGGCGCCCGGCGCCGCGGCGCTGTGGGCCGAACTGGGCGGCAAGACGACGTTCTCCGCCCGCACCGCCGTCGTCGACGCGCTGCGCGCGAGCGGGGACCTGGACGGCGAGCCGGTGCCGACCCAGCGCAAGGCGAACTTCTTCGAGAAGGGCGACAAGCCGCTCGAGATCGTCACCTCGCGCCAGTGGTACATCGGCAACGGCGGCCGCGACGAGGAGCTCCGCAAGGAGATGCTCACGCGCGGCACCGAGCTGGCCTTCCACCCCGACTTCATGCGGGTGCGGTACGAGAACTGGGTCGGCGGGCTGAACGGCGACTGGCTGGTCTCGCGCCAGCGATTCTTCGGCGTGCCGATCCCGGTGTGGTACCCGCTGGACGCCGACGGCGAGATCGACTACGACGCGCCGCTGACCCCGGGCGAGGACCAGCTGCCGATCGACCCGTCGAGCGACGTGCCGGCCGGCTACACGGCCGACCAGCGCGGCGTGCCCGGTGGTTTCGTGAGCGACCCCGATGTGATGGACACCTGGGCGACGAGCTCGCTGACCCCGCAGATCGCCGGTGGCTGGCGCAGCGACCCCGACCTGTTCGCGAGGGTGTTCCCGATGGACCTGCGCCCCCAGGGCCAGGACATCATCCGCACCTGGCTCTTCTCGACCGTGGTCCGCTCGCACCTGGAGCACGGCGTGCTGCCCTGGGCGAACGCCGCGATCAGCGGCTGGATCCTGGACCCGGACCGCAAGAAGATGTCGAAGTCCAAGGGCAACGTGGTCACCCCGCGCGGCCTGCTCGAGGAGCACGGCTCGGACGCGGTCCGCTACTGGGCCGCCTCGGCGCGCCTCGGGACCGACGCGGCGTTCGAGGTCAAGCAGATGAAGATCGGCCGCCGCCTCGCGATCAAGGTGCTCAACGCGAGCAAGTTCGCGCTGGCCTTCGGCGGTGACCGCGCCCTGGCGATCGACCCGGAGCTCGTCACCGACCCGCTGGACCGGGCGATGCTGGGCGGCCTGGCCGACGTCGTCGACCGGGCGACCGCGGCGCTGGACATCTACGACCACACCCGCGCGCTCGAGGCGACCGAGACCTTCTTCTGGGCGTTCTGCGACGACTACCTCGAGCTGGTTAAGGACCGCGCCTACGGTGCCGGATCGGACGAGGTGTCCCCCGGGACGGCGTCCGCCCGGGCGGCTCTCGGGCTCGCGCTGGACACCCTGCTGCGGCTCTTCGCGCCGGTCCTGCCGTTCGCGACCGAAGAGGTCTGGTCGTGGTGGCAGGAGGGTTCCGTGCACCGCGCCCCGTGGCCGACCGCCGCGCCGCTGCGCGGGATCGCGGGCGACGCCGACCCCGCCCTGCTGGGTGCGGCGGGCGCCGCGCTGGCCGCGCTGCGCAAGGTGAAGTCGGAGGCCAAGGTGTCGATGAAGACCGCGATCCTGTCCGCCGAGCTCGTCGTCCCGGGCAACCGGGCAGCCGCGATCGCGGCGGTCGAGGGCGACCTCAAGGCGGCCGGTCGCGTGACCGGCCCACTCACCCTGACCCCCGGCCCCGACGGCGCCGACACCGTCGAGGTCCGCTCCGCCGACCTGGCCGACCCCGAACCCCGCTAGGCGCTCCGCCCCAGCCCGAGCCCCAGCGCCAGCCCCAGCGCCAGCCCCACGGCGCAGACTGCGCACATCCGTGTCCCCTGCGGACATCCGATGTGCGCAGTCCGCATCGATGTGCGCAGTTTGCTGCCAAATGGGGAATTCAGCCCCGCTGGGACCCGGCCCGCGCGGTGGGCCGGCCATCAGCCCCGACTCCGCAGCGTCCGACCGCTAGCGAAATCCCTCATGGCGCGAACTCGGAGGTTTGGTTCGAACTCCGACACTGCAGGGTGCAGTGTGCGAGTTCGACGTAAACCTCCGAGTTCGACGTGGGCTAGACGTGGGCTAGACGTGGGCTAGATGTGGGCTAGATGTGGGCTAGATGTGGGCTAGACGTGGGCTAGATGTGGGCTAGATGTGGGCTAGATGTGGGCTAGACGAGGGTCAGACGACTTCGCGGAGGCGGGCTTGGTCGGCGGACTGGCTGACCAGGGACTCGCTGGGGGTTGCCTGGTCGAACCAGCGCAGGACTGCGCCCACGCCGTCGATCAGCTCGACGCTGCCGGCCGCGGCGAAGGTCACGCCGGCGTCCTGGCCCAGGGCGGCGCGCACCAGGCCGACCTCGGCGGGCAGTTCGCGGGCGCCGTCGGTCACGCCGATGGCCTCGAGGTCGCTGCGATCCAGCGCGATCTCGAGCGGGCCGGGCCCGACCCACACCGTGCGATGGGCGAGCCCCGAGTCCTGGCCGGGCACGGGCTCGGCGAGCACGAGATCGCGCACCTGGCCGCGGCGCAGCACCTCGACGACGTCGCCGAGCTCGGTCACCGCACCCTTGTCGCGCCCCTGCTCCTGCCGGAACAGGACGAGCACCTGCTCGCGCCGGCGGGCCCGGAACTTCTCGAGCGTGGCGCGAACCCGGTGCCCGAACGCCTCCTCGTTGACCCCGGCGGTGCGCGACCCGCCGGGAACCTCCACCAGCAGCTCGCGCACCCGCTGCCCGACGGCGTCGCACACGAGCGCGACGGCGCGCACGTCCCCGGTCAGCAGCACGAGCTCGGGCTCGCGGATCGCGACCTGCTTGTCGAGCTCGGCCGCGACCGCAGCCGCGTTGCGCTCCCACGAGTCCTCGACCCGGGTCTGCATCCGCCGGTGCGACATCCCGCCCTCACGCATCTTGTGCAGGACGTCGTGACCGCCGTCGACGACGTCGTGGTTCGCGCCGGCCGGTTGCCCCGATGGTCCCGGCCAGAACAGGTCGGCACCCTGCCGGTCGACCTCGACGATGAGGTAGTCGACCGTCTCGTCCGCCGCCCGGACCGCGGGCAGCAGGACCGGAACCGGGCCGTACTCCGCGACGGACTGCGCGGGCGGCTCGGCGAGCACCCGGTCCACCCGCACGGACTCCAGGTCGGCGATCAGTACGCGGCCATGTGGCCCTGCCACGCGCGTCGGGCGGGAGACCAGCTCGCCGATCTCGGCGAGGATGTGCGCCGGCGCTCCGGAGTGTTCGAGCTCCCGTCGCAGACCCTTCCACCGGTCCGTCGCCTCGGTCTCACTTGCTGCGTCCGCACGGGTCGCGTCGAGGTAGACGGTGGTGAACGGTCCGGTGCGATCGAGGAGGGGCTTGAGCCACTGGAGCTTCATGGGCAACGCCTTCGCAGTCGAGGTGTACCCGGCTCACGGCGCGCGCGGCCGGGGCTTGACACCCCCACCCTCCGCTTCTCGGCCGCTCAGCGCCACCCCTGACCGCAACCTGGACCTGCGAGAGGGGCTCCGGGACGGGCTAGGGTCGAGACCCCCTGTCTTCTGGAGCCCAACCGCATGAACGAGTCCAGCTCGCCGAGCCTGATCGCCGTCGACCCGACCACCAGCATCAGCACCCTGCTGGCGCAACGGGTGGCGCGGGCACCTGAGGGCACCCTCGTGGAGCGCAAGTCGAGCCTCGGCGGCGCGTGGATCCCGATGTCCGCGCGCGCGTTCGCCGCGGAGGTCGCCGCGGTCGCCAAGGGCCTGGTCGCGCACGGCATCGCGCCCGGCGACAAGGTCGCCCTGATGGCGCACACGCGGTACGAGTGGACGCTCCTCGACTTCGCGATCTGGGCCGCCGGAGCCGTCGGGGTGCCGGTCTACGAGACGTCGTCGGCCGAGCAGGTCCGCTGGATCCTGTCCGACGCCGACGTCCGCCTCGCCGTCGTGGAGACGCTCGCGCACCGCGCGCTCGTCGAGGACGCGCGCGCCGACCTGCCGCGCCTGGGCGGCGTGCTGGTGATCGACGCCGACGCGGTGTCCGGTCTGATCGCGGCGGGCATCGACGTGGCCGACGCCGAGATCGAGCGCCGCAGCACGCTCGCCGGCATGGACGACCTCGCGACGATCATCTACACCTCCGGCACGACCGGGCGGCCCAAGGGTGTCGAGCTCACGCACGGCAACTTCGTCAGCATCACCGGCAACGGCGTGGCCGGCCTCGGCGAGGTGTGCGCGCAGCCCGACTCCCGCACGCTGCTGTTCATGCCGCTCGCGCACGTGTTCGCGCGCTTCATCCAGGTGCTGTGCATCCCGTCCGGCGCGGTGCTCGGCCACACCCCGGACACCAAGAACCTGCTCCCCGACCTGCAGGCGTTCCACCCGACGTTCCTGCTCGCGGTGCCGCGGGTCTTCGAGAAGGTCTACAACTCCGCCGAGCAGAAGGCCGGCACCGGCCCGAAGCTGCGCGTGTTCCGCTGGGCCGCCCGGACATCAATCGCCTTCTCCCGCGCGAGCGAGACCGACGCCGGCCCCTCGGCGCCGCTGCGCGCTCAGCACGCCCTCGCCGACCGGCTGGTCTACCGCAAGCTGCGCGCGACCCTCGGCGGCCGGACCACCTACGCGGTCTCCGGCGGCGCGCCGCTCGGTGAGCGCCTCGGGCACTTCTACCGCGGCGTCGGGCTGATCGTGCTCGAGGGCTACGGCCTGACCGAGACCACCGCGGCGACCGCGGTCAACCGCCCCGGCGCCACGCGCATCGGCACGGTCGGCCCGCCGTTCCCCGGCGCGACCCTGCGGATCGCCGACGACGGCGAGATCTGGGCGTCGGGCGACCACGTGTTCAAGAGCTACCACAACAACCCCGCCGCGACGGCGGAGGCGATCGTCGACGGCTGGTTCCGGACCGGGGACCTCGGCGTGCTCGACGAGCAGGGCTACCTGCGGATCACCGGGCGCAAGAAGGAGATCATCGTCACCGCAGGCGGCAAGAACGTCGCCCCGGCGGTGCTCGAGGACCGCCTGCGCGGGCACCCGCTGGTGAGCCAGGTCGTCGTCGTCGGCGACCAGCGGCCGTTCATCGCGGCCCTGGTCACCCTCGACGCCGAGATGCTGCCGGGCTGGCTCGCGAGCCATGGCCTGCCGCCGATGGACGTGCCCACCGCGGCGGTGCACCCCGAGGTGCTGGCGGCCCTCGACCGCGCCGCGCTGCGGGCAAACTCCGCGGTCTCCCGCGCGGAGTCGATCCGCAAGCTGTCCGTGCTGCCGATCGACTTCACGGAGGCGAACGGCTACCTCACCCCGTCGATGAAGGTGAAGCGCGCTGAGATCCTCAAGCACTTCGCCGACCAGGTGGACGCGATCTACGGCACTCGCCTGTAGCACCTCCGGTCGGCGTACGGTGAAGAGTCCGTCGACCCAGGTGTGGGGGTGGCTGCCATGGCGCCAGCTCTTCGCGGCGACCGGGGGCCGCGCGCGTCGCCGCCCCCGACGAGGGCATCTCGCTCGAGGAGCTCGGCCTCGCGGCCCGGCGCACTGGCACGCGCCGATCGGCGAGCACGCGCTGCGTGCACGGGCGACCGGCGCGACCGGGCGGGTCCAACCCACGCAGGTCCCGTGGAACCGGGGCGGTTTCGCGAACAACGCCGACCCCCCGATCCGCGTGCGGGTCGCGCCTGCCTGACCCCGCAACGTCCGAGCGAAACCCGTAAGGTCCGAGAAAAAACCCGTAACGTCCGAGCGTTGACGTCCTATAGGACGTCAACGCTCGGA
>NZ_DATCNW010000266.1:0-18804 GCF_036565025.1 Pengzhenrongella sp. | reverse complement strand
CGTAACGTCCGAGCGTTGACGTCCTATAGGACGTCAACGCTCGGACGTTACGGGGTGATCGTGCGATCGACCGGTGGCCGGGGATCGACCGGTGGGGTCGGGTCAGGTTCGGGAGCTGGCGATCTCTTCGTGGTGGCGGATGACTTCCTCGACGATGAAGCCGAGGAACTTCTCCGCGAACACCGGGTCCAGGCCGGACTCCTGAGCGAGGCTCCGAAGCCGGGAGATCTGCTGAGCCTCGCGGTCGGGGTCCGACGGTGGCAGGCCCTCGGACGCCTTGAGGTGACCGACCCGCTGCGTGCACTTGAACCGCTCGGCGAGCAGGTGGACGAGCGCGGCGTCGATGTTGTCGATGCTCTGCCGGATCGAGGCGAGCTCGGGGGGTACGGCAGGGACTGGCGTCATTGGATCAGGCGCTCTTCTCGCTCGGGGGTACGGCGGGGACAAGCGTCACGTATCAGGCGCTCTTCTCGCGCGGGCGCTTGACGGGCGCCGGCGCCTCGCGCGGGACAAGGGTCGGGTTGACGTTCTCGAGCACGACCTCGCGCGAGATGACGACCCGTGCGACGTCAGTCCGGCTGGGTACGTCGAACATGACCTGCTGGAGAACCTCCTCCATGATGGCCCGCAACCCCCGCGCGCCGGTGCCGCGCAGCAGCGCCAGGTCCGCGATCGCGTCGACCGCGTCGTCGGTGAAGTCGAGCTCGACGCCATCGATCTGGAACATGCGCTGGTACTGCTTGACGAGCGCGTTGCGCGGCTCGGTGAGGATCCGGACGAGCGCCTCGCGGTCCAGCGGCGAGACGGTCGTGATCACCGGCACGCGGCCGATGAACTCCGGGATGAGCCCGAACTTCAGCAGGTCCTCCGGCATGACCTCGCCGAAGACGTCCGTGTCGTCGGCCGAGTGCAGCGACGCACCGAAGCCGATGCCGCGCCGGCCCGCGCGCGAGGTGATGATCTGGTCAAGACCCGCGAACGCCCCGGCGACGATGAACAGCACGTTCGTCGTGTCGATCTGGATGAACTCCTGATGGGGGTGCTTGCGCCCGCCCTGCGGCGGGACCGACGCCGTCGTGCCCTCGAGGATCTTCAGCAGGGCCTGCTGCACGCCCTCGCCCGAGACGTCACGGGTGATCGACGGGTTCTCGCTCTTGCGGGCGATCTTGTCGATCTCGTCGATGTAGATGATGCCCGTCTCGGCCTTCTTGACGTCGTAGTCAGCGGCCTGGATGAGCTTGAGGAGGATGTTCTCGACGTCCTCGCCGACGTAGCCCGCCTCGGTGAGGGCCGTGGCGTCCGCGATCGCGAACGGGACGTTGAGCATCTTGGCGAGGGTCTGTGCCAGGTACGTCTTGCCGCAGCCGGTCGGGCCGATAAGCAGGATGTTGGACTTCGCGATCTCGACGGCGTCGCCGTCGGAGCCGGGCCGCCGCGCGGCCTCACCGACCTGGATCCGCTTGTAGTGGTTGTACACCGCCACCGCGAGGGACCGCTTGGCGGGCTCCTGACCGATCACGTACTGCTCGAGGAAGTCGAAGATCTCCCGCGGCTTGGGCAGCTCCACGATGCCGACCTCGGTCGCCTCGGTGAGCTCTTCCTCGATGATCTCGTTGCACAGGTCGATGCACTCGTCGCAGATGTACACCCCTGGACCGGCGATCAGCTTCTTGACCTGCTTCTGGGACTTGCCACAGAAGGAACACTTCAGGAGGTCGGCGCCGTCTCCGATGCGAGCCACTGCCGTCCCCTTTTCGTCGGGTCGTCTGCCCTGCGGCCGACGAGGTTACTACGCGTGCGCACGGGCGGTCACTGCCCCGTCGCAATCTTCCCACTGCCCCCATTGCACACTACCGGCGCCGTTCTGGCAGCCCCAACACCCGCCGAACTCGGGCGAACGTGCGCAAGTGAGCCCGGCCGGCACCGAGGTGCCGGCCGGGACTCCTGATCAGGCTGGTGTGACCAGCGATACGGCCTTGCGGCTCGCGAGGACCTGGTCCACGAGCCCGTACTCCTTCGCCTCGGCGGCGGTGAGGATCTTGTCGCGCTCGATGTCCGTGCGGACCTGGTCCACGGTCCGGCCCGAGTGCATCGCGAGCGTCTCTTCGAGCCACTCGCGCATCCGGATCAGCTCGTTGGCGTGGATCTCGATGTCCGAGGCCTGCGCGTACGAGCCGCCCTCCATCGCGGGCTGGTGGATCAGCACGCGGGCGTTCGGCAGGGCCAGGCGCTTGCCCGGGCTGCCCGCACCGAGCAGCACGGCCGCGGCCGAGGCCGCCTGGCCGAGGCACACGGTCTGGATCTGCGGCTTGATGTACTGCATGGTGTCGTAGATGGCCGTCATGGCCGTGAACGAGCCACCCGGTGAGTTGATGTACAGGATGATGTCGCGGTCCGGGTCGGTGCTCTCGAGCACCAAGAGCTGGGCCATGACGTCGTCCGCCGAGGCGTCGTCGACCTGGACACCCAGGAAGATGATGCGGTCCTCGAACAACTTGGTGTACGGGTCCTGACGCTTGAAGCCGTACGCCGTGCGCTCCTCGAACTGAGGCAGGACGTACCTGCCGCTCGGGGCCCCGTAGGGCAGCGCGCGGCCGCCGGCGAGGCGCTCTGCGCTGGAGATGAACTGCGACTCGATACTCACGGGTTCTCCTCGATCTTCTGCAGTGGAGTGTGGACGACGAGCCGGTGTCAGGCCATCCCGCCGCCGCCCGCGGCGGCTCCGGCATGGGTGACGACGTGGTCGACGAACCCGTACTCGAGGGCCTCCGGCGCGGTGAACCAGCGGTCGCGGTCGGAGTCGGTGTGGATCTGCTCGACGGACTTGCCGGTCTGCCCCGCGATCAGCTCGGCGAGGACGGTCTTCATGTGCATGATCAGCTGAGCGTTGATCCGCACGTCGGTCGCGGTGCCCCCGATGCCGCCCGAGGGCTGGTGCATCATCACGCGGGCGTGCGGCGTCGCGTAGCGCTTGCCCTTGGTACCCGAGGAGAGCAGGAACTGCCCCATCGAGGCGGCCATGCCCACCGCGAAGGTGGCGACGTCGGGCTGGATGAACTTCATCGTGTCGTAGATCGCCATGCCGGCCGTGATCGAGCCACCAGGCGAGTTGATGTACAGGAAAATGTCCTTCTCAGGGTCTTCCGCCGCCAGGAGCAGCATCTGTGCGCAGATCGCGTTCGCGTTCTCGTCGCGCACTTCCGATCCGAGCCAGATGATCCGTTCCTTGAGAAGGCGGTTGAAGATGTGGTCGTTGAGTCCCAGGCCCGCGCCGTCGGCCCGCGCGATCATCGGCATCTGCTCGTTCACCAAGGCTCCCTCGTTCTGACTACGTGCCCGTGTCCGGGTCCCCTTGTGGGGAGCGGGATCGGTGCGTGTGCAGAGACCATAACTCCGCGCCGCCAGCGAGAACGTCCCTCTCGGAGACGTTTTCGCTGACGGCGCAGCATCCTCAGCACACTGTCGAACCCAGGGTCGGATCAGGCTTTCGCCGGCTCCTCGTCGCCGGACGCGACAACGACGTCGTCGGCCTCGGCGGCCGTGGCGGACTCGTCGGCGGCCTCGATCTCATCGTCGAAGATGATGTCGGAGTCGTCGTCTGCAGCGGTCTCGACCGAGTCGAACAGCTTCTCGGCGGCCTCGTCGTCCTCGTCCGACCCGATGTACTCGGACAGGTCGACCGCGTTGCCCGCGGCGTCGGTGATGCTCACGCGGCGCAGCGCGACGGCGAGCGCCTTGGAGCGAGCGACCTCGGCGACCATGGCCGGGACCTGGCCCTGCTCGTCGATGGTCTTGATGAACTCGTTCGGGTCCATCCCGTACTGGCGCGACGCGCTGACCAGGTACTCGAGCAGCTCGTTCTGGTTGACCTTGACCTCGAGCTGCTCCGCCAGGGTGTCCAGCAGGATCTGGTTCTGCAGGGCCGTGGTGGCCTGCTCGATGACCTCGGCGCGGTGCTCGTCATCCTCGAGACGCCCCTCGGACTCGAGGTGGCGGGTCGCCTCGGCCTCGATGACACCGGACGGGACCGGGATCTCGGCGGCCGCGAGCAGCTGCTCGAGCAGACGGTCCCGGGCCTGGACGGCCTGGCCGGACGCCTTGCCCTGGCCGGCCTGCTCGCGCAGGTCCGCCTCGAGCTCGGCGAGGGTGTCGAACTCGCTCGCGAGCTGGGCGAAGTCGTCGTCCGCCGCGGGCAGGTCGCGCTGCTTGACGGTGGTCGCCGTCACGGTGATGTCGGCCTGCTCGCCCTCGTGCTCCCCGCCGGCGAGCGGCGCGGAGAACGTCGTGGTCTCGCCGGCCGACAGACCAGTGAGCGCCTCGTCGAGGCCCTCGAGCATGTTGCCCGAGCCGATCTGGTAGCTGATGCCGCTGACGTTGTCGACCTCGTCGCCCTCGACCTTCGCGACCAGGTCGAGCACGACGAAGTCGCCCTCGCCGGCCGGACGGTCGACGCCCACGAGGGTGCCGAAGCGCTCGCGAAGCGCGTCGAGGCGCGTGGCGACGTCCTCGTCGGTGACCTCGAGGTCGTCCACCGAGACAGTGATGCCCTCGAGCGACGGGATCTCGATCTCGGGGCGGACCTCGACCTGCGCGACGAAGTGCAGCTCGCTCGCGGTGTTCTCGATCTCGGGCACCTGGGTGACCTCGATCTCGGGCTGACCCAGCGGGCGCAGCTTGTTGTCTCGCACGGCGGCGCTGTAGAAGCCCGACATGCCCTCGTTGATGGCGTGCTCAAGCACGGCGCTACGCCCGACCCGCTGGTCGATGATGCGCGGCGGGACCTTCCCCTTGCGGAAGCCGGGAACCGTGACCTCCCCAGCGATGTGTGCGTAGGCGTGGTCGATGCTCGGCTTGAGCTCCTCGTACGGCACCTCGACGGTCAGCTTGACCTTGGTGGCGTCCACGGTTTCGACGGCGCTCTTCACTTCGATGATCTCCAAGTGCTCGTGTGGGGTCAGCCGGGGGTGCCGGCCGGAGGTTCGTATGGCGCGGACGGCGCGGCGACATCGTGCGCTCGTCTCCGCGGCCCGCAGCGGCGCGAGCGGGCATGGTTGACCGCGCGCGCAACCCGTCGATGGTACGCCACGGGGCATCCGGGCCGCCAAATGCGAGGCGCCCGCCGCCGTCGTCGGCGCGGGGCCCGCGGGTGGTGGTTCGGACCGCGAGTGTGAACCCGGGGGAACGAGGTCCGTTGGTCGGGATGGCGGGATTCGAACCCACGACCTTCCGCTCCCAAAGCGGACGCGCTACCAACCTGCGCCACATCCCGTGACGGCCGAGAGTCTAGTGCGTGTGGTGCCCGACGACGGTCGTGACCTTGCCGTGGGCGCGGGCGAACTCGTCACCGGCCACTGAGCGCACCTGGGCGCGCGGCGGGTGAAGCTGCAGGGCGGATGCCGCGCGATCGGTCAGCGGCGGTCCCGGGACCGGCTAATCTTGGGTCGCTGTCCGGCGAGAGCCGGTCCGTGCGGGTGTAGCTCAATGGTAGAGCCCCAGTCTTCCAAACTGGCTACGGGAGTTCGATTCTCCTCACCCGCTCCAGTATTTCCGCAGGTCAGAGACCTGCGACGACCATGTCAGACCCCCGTTGGACCCTTGTCGCAGGCCCGTCGTGCCATAACGTGCCATAAGCGCCCGGAGGTCCCGCCATGACTGTTCGCACCGCACACCGCCGCGCGAGCGGCGCCATCCGCCGGCTGCCGTCCGGGAGGTGGCAGGCGAGGTACACCGGACCCGACGGGGCGATGCGCACCATCGGCACCTTCGCGGCCAAGGCCGAGGCCGACCAGGCGCTCGCCCACGAGGTCTCCACGATGGCCCGCGGCGGGTGGCACGACCCGCGCCTCGGCGAACAGCCGCTGGGCAAGTGGTTCCGCGGCTGGATCGCGACCCGCACGGACATCGCCGAATCGACGCGAGCTCTATACGAGCAGGTGCTGGCCACCTGGATCGACGCGCCGATCCCCGTGACCGCGGCCTCTGGGCGGGCAACGGCCGTCCATCTGGGGATCCGGACGCTGGCATCGCTGACGCCCGCCGCGGTGCGGGAGTGGAATCACGCGGTGGCGACCGAGTCGACGCGGCGGGTGACCGAGCGGTGGGAACGCAGCGGCGAGCACGACACTCGCGTCAATGCGGCGATCCGGGCGTGGGCCGCGGCGTCGGATGCGCCGTTGGCCCCAACCGGCCGGATCCCCGCATGGGCGCGGGACGGGTGGGCCGCGGCGACCGGCGGTGCCTCGGTGCCCGCGCGCCCGTTGCGGCGCAACGCCGGTCAGACAGCCGCGACGCAGGCCTACCGGCTGCTGCACGCCGGGATGGCACAGGCCGTCGCGGACGAGCTGATCGCTGCGAACCCGTGCGCGATCAAGGGTGGCGGGCAGCGGGACGCTCATGACCGCGTGGACCGGCGCACCGTCAGCCTCGAGGAGATGTGGGCGCTGGCCGACGGCATGCCCGAGCGGTACCGGGCCTCAGTGATCCTCGCGGTCTGCAGCGGCCTTCGCGCAGGCGAACTGTTCGCCCTCCAGCGCAAGCACGTCGACCTCGCCGCCGGCGTGGTGCGGGTCGAGCAATCCCTGGCGCGCGGACGAACCGGCCAGGGCTGGTTCAGCGCGCCCAAGACCCGGGCCGGCAAGCGGGCCGTGGTGCTACCCAAGATCGCCGTCGCCGCGCTGCGGGAGCACATCACGCGGTTCACTCCCCCGGGCCGCGACTCGTTGCTCTTCGGCACCCAGAACGGGACGCCGCTCTCCAGCGGCGCGCGAACGACGATGTTCGCCAAAGCGCGCAGCGCGATCGGGCGCGATGACCTGACGTGGCACGACCAGCGCCACTCGGCGCTCACGCTCGTGGCATCCACGGGTGCGACCCTTCCCGAGCTGATGGAACGCGCGGGCCATTCGAGCTCGCGTGCAGCCATTCACTACCAGCACGCCGTCGCCGACTCCCAGCGCCGGATCGCGGAGCGACTTGATCAGGTGCTCGGCGAGCGACCGCGAACGGCCTGACGCCGGCTCTATGTCTGGGCAGAGGGAATGTTGCTTCGAGACGATTAATCTCGCGACACTGCAGCAACTTTGTCGCGCGTTGGCACGCCCCGCCCCGAAGTTGCTGTGCTCCAATTGATCATGCCGGAACGCAGCAACAGTTCTGCCCGGGGCCCTGGTCGACCCTCCCGCGAGGAGGTTTACGAGCGCCTTGACGCCGCGATCGCAGAGGTCCAGGACCGTCTCGGCGGTCTGCCGTCGCCTTCCGAGGCGCGGGCGATCTGGGATGAGTTGTGGGTCCACGAAGCCCACAACTCGACCGCACTCGAAGGCAACACGCTGGTCCTTCGCGAGGTCGAGCTGCTGCTGTTGGAGGGTCGGGCGGTCGGCGCCCGACAGCTCGCCGACTACCTGGAGGTCAAGGGCTACGCCGACGCCGCCGCTGGGTCTACGGCCAGGCGCTCGAGCCGACTCAGCACGGGTCTACCGACCTCCTGACCCTCACCGAGGTCAGGCAGGTCCACCGCTTGGCGATGGGGCCGGTGTGGGACGTCAGCCCTCACCCCGACGCCACCCCCGAGGAAGGCCCCGGGAACTTCCGAACGCATGACATCCGTCCGTTCCCCGGCGGGATGCGACCGCCGTCCTTCGCCCTGGTCGGACCGAAACTGCGCGATTGGCTCGATCTGGTCAACGCAATTCCCACCTCAGCGGGCCACCCGATGGAACGCCTGGCCGAAGCGCACGCAGGCTTCGAGCAGGTGCATCCCTTCCTTGACGGGAACGGACGAACGGGCCGGCTGCTGCTCAACCTTGTCCTGGCCCGCCTCGGCTACGCACCTGCGATCATTCAAAAGCGCGAGCGACCGCGATATCTGCAGGCCCTGCGACGAGCCGACACGGGAAACCACGGCCCCCTGGCCGAACTCATCGCCCGCACCGTGTTGGACAACCTCTACCGATTCGTGGTGCCGGCTCTGGCTGGCCCTGCCCGTCTAGTTCCTCTGGCCTCGCTCGAGACACCACAGATCAGCCGAGTGGCCCTGCGCAACGCCGCCCAGCGCGGCCGGCTTCGCGCCCAGCGCGGAGACGATGCCCAATGGCGCAGCAGCCGAGCCTGGGTCGAGGACTACCTCGCTGATCGATACGCGCGCAAACCAGCCAAGGCACGCGACGAGCGACCATCGTGAGTCACCCCGACGACAGATGACGACCGTCAAGTGGCGTCGAGCACCTCGAACAGCGCGGTCGCCCACAACCACTGCGTTCTTGCGCGGCGGCGACCGTCACGCGCTGGTTGCGGAGTAGACGCTCGAGACACTTAGGCACGCGGAGCGCGGCTTGGTCGGGCGATTTCGCTTGCCAGGCTTGGCTAGCCTCAAGCCATGGCAGACCTTGCTCGTGCAGCGGCGGCGCTCAGGATCACTGGGGACGATCTTGTCCCCGCCGAGGTCACAGCGGCGCTGGGCTGTGAGCCAACGCGCAGTTGGGCAAAGGGGGACACGCTTACGTCGTTTGGTGGAACGAGGATGGCGGGTTTCGGCATGTGGAGCCTGCAGGCCGAGGAGACCGCGCCGGCCAACGTTGACGCCCAGGTCACCGCGATTCTGAGCCGTCTGACACCCGACGAGATGATCTGGGCTGAGCTTTGCGCCAGGTACGACGTCAACGTGTTCTGTGGCTGGTTCATGCAGCGCGGGAACGAAGGTGTATCAGTCGAGCCGGAAACGATGTCAGCGCTCGGGGCGCGAGGCATCCTGCTCGATATTGACCTCTACAGCGGTGACGACGACACGCCGAGCCACTAGCGCCGACGAAACCGCGAGCAGCAACCGCCCTGACTCCAACATGACCGCTCATTGGGGGGACACGAGCGGACGGTTGCGCTTCCCGGCGAACTTCACCTAGCGCCACGCATGCGCCGGCCGGAACGGCGCTGAGCGACCGTTAAGTGGTGTCACTCGACAGGTCTACAGCGAACTTATGAGCGCCGTCACCGTGGAGTCGCCCGCGTGGTTGCTCACGCAGGGCCGGCCGTTACGCTTGCCCGAGGCCGCCCGGCCGTGGTGAGGTAGCCGGCAGGGAAGTCGTGGGCACACGTGAGGAAGAGGGCGTATTGAACACCGGCGACGAGCCTCTGGATTCCCGCTTGATGGTGCGCTTCGCGCTGTCGTCCATAGTTGCCGGACACGCGTACCCGCCCGCCGAGATCTCCACGGAGATCGGGCGAATCACGATCGCTGCTACTCGAGTAGACCGGGAATTGGCCCTCAACCTGGTCGCAATTCGACACCCGGACCCCTTGGAAGAACTTCTCAAGCGGAACAGCAGTCGACTCCTCGAGATTGCGGAGAAGTGCTTCGCGGAGTTGTTTGAGAACGACTTATTGGTGAGCGCCCTTCGGGACTTGGCTTCCGCCCGCAGCGCCTTGGACTACCGACACTCCGTAGCCCACACGATCTGGAACCTCAGCGGGGCTCCCGCCGCGATCAGCATTGCAGACCTCGCCGGAGCAGAATCCGAGGAGGCAATGGATCACTTGCTCAGGCGTGACGTCGACTCGCCGGCATGGGAGACCCTGCACCCGAAGTCACAGGGTGCCGGACCCAAGTCGCTGAAGCAGTTGCGGCCGATCCGCGCCAACCTCGAGCACGCCCAGGAAGACCTCCAAGCGCTTCGCTTCAAGTTGGCGAGTGCACTTTTCTCAGGCACACCGCCCGGCGCCAAGCAGGTACTGGTGCCGTAGCGTCTCAATCGTGGCCGGCGCAGACACCCCTGTGCTAATCGGGACATCGGCACGGCAGGCACGCCGCTTGCCGCCGCCCGAGGCCTGGCGGGACACGGCACTTGACGACCGCTATGCGGTGTGGGTCACCTCGCGCCAGGACGGGCCGCGATGCGCGAGCCACCACTGGCCGATGCGGTGATAGTCCCGCTCGTACGCGGCCGCCGACCGTTTCCCTCCGAAGCCTGCCGAGATCATTGGTGCGCGCAGCGTCACGGGCTTTCCGTTGTCGAGCACCAACTGGACGAGCCACCCTCCGGCCTGAGGGTGGCGGACCACGGCCTGGACCTCCCGCCACGGAACGAGTCTTCGACGAAAGCCGCGCACGAGCGCGTGCTCGGGCAGGAGGTCGATGCCCCATGTCCGGATCCAAAGGGCCTCCACCACAACGGCGGTGCCGATGACAAGGAGCAACCATGGGACGAAGAACGCCTCGGGCAAGGGCTCGCGGCGAAGAAGCGCAGAAAAGAGCGCAGCTACAGCGAGCAGCGCCGCTCCGGCGGCAGCAGGGCTGCCCCAGGCGAGGGCGGGGGACCGGATCCTTGTGTAGGCCGCATTCTCGTCCGTCATAGTGTGTCCGTCTCTCAGGAACACGCGCAGCGTCGGCTGCGTTATGCGCGGAGAATACCCTCGAAGGTCAGTGAGACGCCACCTAAGCGCTGTCAACCGACCGTGCAGTTCACGCCCGCCGCTGGAACGCATTGCGTTGCGTGCAACCTCCTTCGGTAAGTGTTCCGACGCGAGCTGATCGAGCGCTAGCAGGACTCGAACGGTGGCTCGGTGGGATTGGGCGGTCGGCTGAAGGGACCCAGCACAAGCCGAGCGCGTGCCACGAGATGGCGGTCTACAGACCCGGCCCGAAACCGGGCTCGGCGATGGACGGGTACTCCGGGGGCGGCGAGGGCCACGTGCTGAGCTCGGCGGCTCGCGCCCGGCTTGTGGCCTTGGCGGTCCGCTCGGCCGCCGCTTGTGCAGTCCTGTCTCGGATGAGCTGCGCGGCCTCGGCTATGGGTAGGGCTTCGATCTCGGCGAGGGTGCGACGCGCCTGATGGGCGCGACCGCGCAGGTCGGTGGACCTCGCCTCGAGGCTGCTGGGCCGGTGTCCGCGGTCTATGTCCTGCCACAGCGCGGACCGCGCGGCCGCGTGGTCAGCCGTGAGCTGCTGCTGCTCGCGGTGGGCGCGTTCGGCGTCTTGGCGTGCCTCGATCATCCGCGGGGCGGTGTCGACCTGCTGCCCGGCGACGGCCTCGGCCCAGAACGGAAGGTGAGTCATCGTCAGCGGGACGTCCCCCCAGCGTCGGTTCATCGCGTCCTGCGCGGTGCCGTGCGCCTCGGTGGCTTCGCGCGCGGTGCGGGCGGCGGCCCGCTTCCCGAACCGGCCTGTGGCGCGCGGGGAGCGGTTCGCCTGCCACGTCCGCTCTTGTGCGGTCAGGTATCCGGTGCCGTCGACGGTGGCCTGCTCGATCAACGGTGCGGCCAGCTCGGCTCGCACGCGCATGACGTGGGTGTCGGCGGCGGCGACGATCTGGGCCTGCTGCTCGTACTCGGTGTGGTGCGCGGCGCGCTGCTGGGTGAGCGCGCCCCGGGCGCGCTCGCACCGGGCTGCCTCCTGGTCGGCGGTCTGGATCCACTCGCGAAGTCGGGCTCGTTCGGCGTTCACGAAGGCGACCGGGCCGGCGGGGACCAGGCCGTCGACAGCCTCCCGCGCGACGCGGGTCGCGACGGTGAGTCCGCGGTCGGCACGGTCGCGCCGCAGCGCGGTGATGAACTGATCGCGTGCGTCGTCCAGGTCCGTAGCGACCACTTGCAGGGTGTTGCGGTCCCGGCCACGGGTCATGCCGACGTACACCCCAGCCCCATCCAGAGCGTCGCTCAGGACCGTGTGCGACGCGGGCATCGTCGCGCTCTGGACCCCGTAGGCGGTCGCGGCGTAGGCCAGGTGCGTGTGCTCGGCGACGTAGCCAGCGGGCAGTTGCACCCTGCGCCAGTGCTCGCGGCCGGTCCCAGCCGCCCTGGCCCACACGTCGCCTTCCTTGGTGACGTGCCGCACGGTCCAGGTCTGGCGGTTCGCCACACCCAACCTGCTGTCGTTGTCGCGGGTCGCGATCAGGTCGCCGGCACCGATCGGCAGGCCGTCGCTGCCATAGGTGACGTGGACGTCGTCGACCTCCCCGCGCCGCACGCGCATGTCGCGGATGCTCGTGTTCAGGGTGCGGGCCTCGTCGTTCGTGGCGGCCGTGACCGCGTCGCCGTCGCGCGCGCTGCGAGCGATCGCGCTGTGCACGTCCTCGATGGTCGGGTGCAGCAGGACCAGGCCGAGGGCGTGCAGACGCTCGAACAGCAGCACCGGGTTCTCCCCCCGACGCATCCGCACGGTGAGGTCGGCGTACTCGGGGTCGGTGAAGCGGTGCACCGTCGCCATGTCGAACGTGCGCTGGGAGACCTGAGCGGCGATGTCGAGCACGCCGCCCCTGCCGACGGCGGGCAGCTGGGCGCGGTCCCCGACCAGGGCCACGCACGCTCCGGCCTCGTCGGCGATCTGCAGCAGGGCGAGCGCAGTCTCCTGGTCGAGCATCCCCGCCTCGTCCACCACGACCTGTTCCCCGTGGCGCAGGCGAGCAGCGGCGGGCGGGCCGGTGTAGGTGGTGCCGGTGTCCGGGTCCACCGCCCCGACGGCCAGGCGGGTCCACACGCCGTCCTGGTTCCACCGCCACCCGTGGTCGTGCGCGAGCTTGGCCACCGAGTCGGTCGGCACGCCGAGCTCTCGCGCGGCGACGTCGGCGGCCTTCTTCGTCGGCGTCACGATCCTGGTCGCACGGCCCTCGGCCCGCGCCGCCTCGATCGCCACCCCGAGCATCGTGGTCTTGCCCGCACCCGCGGCACCCTCGACCACCACCAAGGCATCACCCGAAGCGACCGTCGCGGCCGCGGCCACCTGCTCCGAGTCCAGACCACGATCACGATCACGCGCTAGGTGGCGCACGTCCGGCACTCCTTGTGATGGCTGAGCGGCGCGAGCCGTCAGAAGGTCGCGCAGCTGCGTGTCCGCCTGCACCACGCGCAGGTTTGTCAGGTGTGCGACGTGCTCCGGATGCGCGGCGCCGGACGGCAGTACCGACAGGCTGCCAGTCGTGTCGTCATCGCGATGACGTCGCGGAGCTCGGCAGGCTCAGCTCGCACGCCGGTCTCGGTGATGATGCGGGTGACATGCTCCTCGATGTCGTGCACGGTCCACGTCGAGGCACCGGCGGCGCACCGGTCCAACGCCCGGTTCGCGACCTGCTGCACGCGCAGCTCGTCGAGCGGCACCGCGGTGCGGCGGGGCGCGCGGGGCAGGTCCGGGGTGTAGCCGGCCTCGTCCAGCTCGCGCCGCCAACCGGCTTCGCTGCCCAGCCGTGACGGCCTCTTGCTCGGGCGCTCGTGATCCCAGGCCTTCGCCTGCAACCGGGCACTGACGACCAGGCCCAGATCCTGGCCCGGGTGGGCCGCCTCCCACTGCGCCTCGAATATCGCCAGGTTGCGCACTACCTGGCCGGCGCGCTTACTCAGCACCGCGTTGAACCGCTCCAGCTCCGCCACCTCCCCGGTCACCGGATCGAGCGTCAGGCCATGCGCGTCAAGCACCGCGGCGAGCTGCGGGTGCGCCGCGAGCACCGCGGTGCCCAGCGCGCGGACGGCGCCCTGCTGCCGGAACAGCGCCGCAGTGTCCAAACCGCGCCACGCGCCGCCCGCCCACACGCGAGTGCCAATCTGGAAGTGGATGTGCCGATGCGGATCGCCCGCCCGGGACGTCTTGTGCGAGATGCCCACGGTCTGCAGCCGCTCGACCGCCACGACCTCCTGCTTCCCGCGCGGTCCGATGCGGGTGACCGAGTGCTGGCCGAGCCACGACCGGATCTCAGCCACGGCATCGCGCTGCGCCGCATCCAGAGCCTCGGACACGTCCGGGTGCAGCGCGGCAGCGATCGACAGGGACTTGGGGGTGTTCACGACCATCTCGGCGAACCGCGGCGAGCCTTGCCGAGCCTCGCCGGCCCGGCGGGGTGCACCCATCGGCTCACGCGAGAGCGGGTCGATCCAGTCGACCCAGCCCGCGTACTCCACGGGCGTCAGGGCGCTATGCGCGATCACCCTCCCGGCGCCATCGACCGCCGAGAGTTCCGCCGGCGCGACGCCGGCTCCCAGGTAGTACTCGTCCGCACGGCGATCCGACTCCAGGTAGCGGCGTGCGGCCGCACCTGTTCCGCGGAACAGGATCACACCGCCCCTCATGCCGACTCCCGTCATCGCGGGTACTTGCAACTACCGAAGGTAGCATACGTCCATTCGCTTCAAGGGGTGCGGGTCAGCGGAGTTGCGAAGCCAAGTTCCGAGGCCCGAGTTGCGAGTTGGTGCTCGGCAAGTGGGGCGGTCATGCCGATGAGCAAGCTGTGGGCAGTCCTCAGCCAGGTACATGTCGCTCTGGATGTCGAGAACCGCGGCGAGGCCCTGGACGTCGGGATGAAGGGCCCCCATGAGGCACCGCGCGTGCGCGAAGAACGGCTGCTCTCGCTGCTCGGTCTCTGGCGCACGCCACTTGCCCACCACGATGAACGCGCACGGGTCCAGATCCCCGTCGTCAACCCCCTCGCCGCACAGCGCGCACATGACCTCAACAGACATGCACCGATCCTCTCGCAGCGACTCCTCCCCCACGGTCATGCCACTGTCTGTTGGACCGCCGCTCCCATTGCTTAGCGGCAAAGCGTCGAAGCGCTCAGTTGCTCGGTGCTCGTCGACGGGTCGAACGAGCGCGCCCACGCTGCGATAGACGGAAGCGGATCAGGTGGCAGACCGCACCTACGATCGACCTGGCGGTCTGCGAAAGTTACGGAGGTTCAGCGTGTCGATGGAACGGGAACCCACACCCTTGAGGACTATCGGTCAGAGCACTCCCGCCGAGAACGATGGAGCGGCGGCGCCGAGCGCGACCGGGAGGACGTCGCGCGGCACCGGTCACTTCAGCGAAAGAGCGCTGGATCCCGCGATCTTCATTTGGCTGATGCTCGCGCTATTACTTGCCGACGCGGTACTCCTCGCCTGGCGGTTGGTCGATTCCAGTCTTCTAACGGCGGTGACTGGGGCGTCGCTGCGGTGGGTTCTGGTTTTCACGCTCATTGGCGCATCACTTGTTGTCTCTGCGTTCGCAATTGCTCGGTTGATCCGAGGTACCCGGACGGCAGAGCCACTCCCGGTGCTCACGAGGCAGGGGCGTAAGCACCTTTTGAAGCAACTGCATGACAACAACCCGCCACAATCTGCTGACGATCCGCGAGTGCGGCGTTTAGCGGAGAACCTAGTCAACCAAAAAAGGATTCTGTTGCAGGCATTTGGTGGAGTGCTGATCCTAACAAGTCAGGCAATCAGCCCTTCCCCATCCGACCCGCTGGTCTACGGACTTTTCGAGACGGCGATAGCGGTAAGTGCGCTCGGTCTCCTGATCGCTTCGCGGAACATTGTGCGCGGGCGGCGGTACCTGATGAAGCACCCGAAGCCGCCAACTGCTTGATCTTCTCGCCCTTACCGGTTGTTAAGCGTCGCCTGCGTTTGCCCGCTGAAATATGCTCAGCTACTCAGTGGATTTCGGGTGTCCCGGGCCGGCGTGGAAGACCCAGAGCGTCCTGCTGTCGTCGTCGATGAGGTACCAGACCCGTCCGGCCGAGGTCGCTTCGTATTGCCACACCTCGAGGTCGTACCCCTTGAAGTGGTGCGTCGAGAGCTTCCCCCTGAGTTGGTGCTGCCGTTCGGAGACCTGGCGCGGTTCGCCCGTGATCTGCACCTAGCGGGACCTTCCTGGCTATCTTGATTTCTAGAGCGTTCTCCCTGGTCAGGGCCTCGTTTGGCGTATGACCTAATAGCCCGAGCAAGGCGGCGCGGGGCGGAGTGCCGGAGACTGGGTCCAGGGGCATGTCGGTCGAGTGCAACGCCGTGACCTGGGCAGACGTCCAGGCGTCGGGATGGGCGAGCTAGGTCATACGCTTCCAGCCCAGCGAAACACCGGCTGATCAGGCAATATGCCCACGCGTCTGACCGTATCTAGGAAACTCCCGCTAGGCTCTGTCCATTGCTTGCGGGGCCTGGCGGACCAAGTTGTCCCAGCCGACCGCAGCCTTGCGCCCGCACCAGCGCAGGACCCAACCGGTCGGGCGGGGAACCTCCTCCCCGCGCTTCACGCGGTCGGGCGAGCGATCGCCGACTGCCCGTGGACGAGGTCCTCGTGGGTGTCGGCGTCGTGCAGCGCGCGGTTGAGCTCAGGGCTGGCCCACGCGATCGCGGTCGACTCCCACGCCGCCAAGCTGATGGTGAAGGGCAGTAGCACACCGGTCTCCGCGCCCGCCCGCAGGTCCCGAAGGAGATCCCGCAAGCAGGCGATCTGGTCCTCACCCGGCAACCACGCCATCCACGGCAGCGTGTCCATCAGTGCGTCCCCAGCCAGATCCGGGCGGTCGGCTGCCAGCCGGGCCAGGGTCCGAGTCGTCACCCGCAGCCCCTGCACCTCGCGTTCGTGACGTTCCCGGGTGGACAGATACAGGTCAGCGGCATCGCGCCGTCCGAGGACGACGTCGTCGTCGTCGAGCATCGCCGTGATCTCAGTGGTCCGGCGAGAGAGGTCACTCATGGGCACGGTCCTAGGCATGACTTCAGTATCCACTGAAGTAGTGCTGAAGTCTAGATTTCTCCGGGTCGAAGCGGGCTCCGGCGCCGCGACCGAGCTGTCACCCAGCGCCGTCGAACGAGGGCCCGGCGCCTTACCTGTCGCCTCGCGTCGAGGCTTGTGCCCGAGCGTGTCAGCGTTCGACGACGAGATGGATTCAGTTCAATGGCAAGGGGACGGCTGAGTGGCGACTCTGAGTCCGGAGACCCTTGCCTCGGGGAGGCTCGGGGCAGGTCGATGAGCGAGCGCGGGCACTGGGGCGTCGGCCACTCGAAAATGCCTGCGTTCTCTATACGCAGCGTGACGGTGGGCTTGGCCAAGTGTCATGGCACTTGGCGGCCCGCTAGCCTCCGTGCATGAGATTCTTCCGACGGCGTCCTGGGCCGGATTCCCCGCATGTCGCGCGGGTGCCGTTGACCTTCGCCGAGGCGCTCGCGTCTGCGAGTGACCGCGACGTCGAGGTCCGAGCTGCAGCTGGCGTACTTCTCGCGTCCGCCACAGATCTCGACCAGGTGGCTGACATTCTGATCCGGCTGCTCCTGGATCAGGAGGACACTTTCGTGACGTCGGAGACTGCCGACGCACTCGTAGACCGACGCGACGTGCCCGGGCTGCGGCTTGTGATTCTTGCGCTCGCTCGAGCCGACGACGAGAACACCGCGAACTGGATCTGGGACGCCCTGCTAGACCCCCAGACTTATGAGGAACTTGCCGAGCGCACATCTTTGCTTGAAGCCTTGACTGGGTCCGACGTGGCTGCGACTGCCAGGACCGTGCTTGAGCGGCTGAGAGCCTGAGTACCCGGACGGAATACGTTGCGCCGGGCAGGGGACGTCAGGTCGCGCTGACGAGGTCAGCTGTCCGGCTGCAGCGCATCTGGAAGCGGTAGTTGCAGCAGTCCGATTAGCTCTTCCACGCTCTCCTCGACGAAGTCCGCCTCTGGTTCGTCATCGGCGTCGTTGCTCGCCAGGAGCGTCTCTATCGCAGCGCTCGCCACCTCGACGCCGAGTTCCGTTTGAGCCCAGCTGGCGAACGCGACAGCCTGAGCGGACCGATCTATCGGGACATTCTCTGTCGGGTCGTCGAAGTAGATTCGTGGTTCGAACCCGAGGTAGAACCGCCCCTGCGGCCCGGTTGCGCTTTCGAACTGCACGGTCGCGATGTCGCTGTCGTGGATGTCGATGACGAGCGGTGCGCTCACCGGGGCGTCGTAGCCGACGGTGGCCCATCGACCGTCGATGAGTGCGAAGCGTTCGAAGGTGCCCATGCGCGCGAGAGTAGCGGCCGGCGTGTTCCGTTCGTGGCAACTGACCGGCCCGAGTTCGTTATCCGGCGCGTCCCCGGCGTCCGGGCGGGAGGAGTCCACGGGTGCGGGCTTTCGCGACCCAGCCTTGTGCGGTGCTGAGCGCGACGCCGCTGAGCTCGGCCATCGTCGAGGAGGGGTTCGCGTGGTGGCCGGCGCACACCTGGCAGGTGATGGGGCGCGCGAGCCCCTCTCCAGCGGCTCGCCGCTGGGCCGAGCGATTGATCGTCGGGAAGCCACAGGTGATCATCGCCGCATCGGTATCCGCGAAGCCACGGTTGCCCGTCCACGACACGCAGGTAGAAGCCCTTCGGGTAGTCGTCGTCGACGCGCAGCGGCTTCGAAGCAATCGTGACAGAGCCAGTCGGGGCACGTCCGCTCGACAGCACGGAGTCCGGGGCCGTCGTCTGGTCTGACATGGCCAGCCGCAGATACGGGCCCGCGACAAGCGGACAAGGCAGAAGCCCATGCTCTCGCGCGGTGGCGAAGATCCGGGGCAGGGCCGCGCCGCGGGTGAGTCCCAACGCGCCTACAGTGCGCTGGACGATCTCGACCGTCTCGGCTTCTGTGCGCTCGAAGACCGCGTCTTCAAGCAGCGTCTCGGCATGGGAATTCAGTTGAACGCCGGCCGAGGTCAGTGCCCTCTTCAGGTCAGACCGGGTCAGTTCGCCGACACGCAGCAGGAGTGGCTGAGCGCTGGCAGGGTCCCCCACGAACGTCCAATCGGCTCGTTGAATCACGCGGTGCAACGCACTGTAATGCCGCTGTCCGACACCGCGGCATACCGTTCGCACGGTCAAGACCAGCAGCGAGCAGTCCGAGCTGGTCCAGCTGCGTCGGGATGAGCGCCGGCCGTGTCCTCCAGCGCGATGTCGACCCACCTCGCAGCAGACTCAGACCTCCGGAAGTAGTGCCGGGCTGACTGTTGTGATTGATGCCGCGGCGATGAGGTAGGTCAAGGGTCGGCGGTCGCCGGGCAGGTTGGCGGGTTGGGCGTTGAGTTCCTCGGTGAGCAGCGTGAGGGCGCGGGCGA
>NZ_DATCNW010000265.1:0-1702 GCF_036565025.1 Pengzhenrongella sp. | reverse complement strand
CCGCCAAGATGCTGGGCGTCGGACGAACATCGGTCACCCGTGCCCTGGCGAAGTTCGACGAAGACACCGCGGCCGCCGCGAGCGAGGCGGCCCTGCCGCCCTGACCAGGGACATCACTGGGGTGCGCCCAGGGTTACGGTCTGACCCGGCCGGAATCTTGGGTAAGGGGAACAGTGGCGCGACGTCGTGGGTGGCAGATTCCGGGTCAGGGCAGCTTGGACTCATTGTGGGGCGAACCAGAAGAGGAGCGAGATGAACAAGTACGGATCGATCGCGAAGAAGCACTGGACCGAGTTCCGGCCCCTCGCACTGGCGGAGTTGCCGGAGAGCGAGCAGTTCTTCTCGACTCTGGGCGAGCAGATCCAGACCAGGATCACCGACCTCACGATGACGCTGGAGGGCAAGGACAGCCCGGGGGAGGGCTACCTGGAGAAGGTCGGCCGGCTGAACGCGGCGAAGATGCAGGCCGAGGAGATCGTGCTGGCGGACCTGGTGTACGCGAGCGTCGAGAACCAGGACGAGGACGGGACCGACCCGGAGACCTTCGCGGGGATCAACGAGTTCCACGAAGCGATCCAGGCCGCGATGGCCGAGGAGGAGCCGACGGACTTCCGGCTTCCCTGACCTTCCGGCCCTCGGCTGAGACCAACCTGGTCCCGTCGGGGGCCAAGAGCCGGGCCAGGGCCAACCTCGACGCGCTCCGCGTCGTGCAGCTGCTCGAAGTAGAGAACCGGCCCGCCGCCCGCGACGAGCAGGACGTCCTCGCGCAGTGGTCGAGCTGGGGCGCGATCCCGCAGATCTTCGACGAGTCCCGCACCGAGTGGGACGACGAGCGCACCCAGCTGCGCGCGCTGCTCGACGAGACATCGTTCACCGCCGCACGGCGCACCACCCTCAACGCCCACTACACCGACCCGCAGTTCGTTGCCGAGGTCTGGGCGGGGCTGGATCAGCTGGGGTTCACCGGTGGGCGGGTGCTCGAGCCCGGCAGCGGATGGGGGACCTTCATAGGCCTGGCGCCGGCCACGGCCACGATGACCGGGGTCGAGCTCGACCCGACGTCGGCCGCGATCTCCCGCGGCCTGTACCCGGACGCGACGGTCCGCACCGAGTCGTTCGCTGCGACCCGGTATCCGGGCGGGCACTTCGACGCCGTGGTCGGGAACGTGCCCTTCGCGGACGTGCGACTGCACGACCCGCGACACAACGCCGGCGCGCACTCCATCCACAACCACTTCATCCTGAAGTCTCTGGCACTGACCCGCCCGGGCGGCATGGTCGCGGTCCTGACCAGCCGGTACACGATGGACGGCACCAACCCGGCCGCGCGGCGCGAGATGAACCAGCTCGGCGACCTGGTCGGCGCGGTGCGCCTGCCTACCGGTGCCCATCGGCGCGCCGCCGGAACCGACGTCGTCACCGACCTCGTGATCCTGCGCCGACGGGAAGCAGGTGCTGTGCCGGTGAGCGACGCGTGGGAGACGGTTACCCCCCGGGTGGTCGACGGCGAGGTCGTGCGGATTAACAGCTACTTCGACGACCACCCCGAACACATCCTGGGGGACCTGTCGGTCGGGCACGGCATGTACGGGGAGAACACCCTGAGCGTGGTGTCCGGCGACCTGGGAGCCACCCGCACGCACCTGCGCGGCGCCCTGGCTGACATCACCGCCCGCGCTGTCGTCGACGGCCAGGTGTTCAC
>NZ_DATCNW010000264.1:0-9812 GCF_036565025.1 Pengzhenrongella sp. | reverse complement strand
GGGAGCCGGTCCGACGGCGACACGTCCCGCAGGGCCGCGCCCCCGGTGAGCGGGCCCAGCGGGGTGGACAGCGCCACCAGCAGCCCCGCGGTGAGCGCGGGGACGTCCGTGCCGGGGCTGTGCCGCGCGGCCTGCTCGGCGACGGCGGCGCGCACGGCGCCGGGGTCGGCCGGGTCGGTCAGGTGCTCGAGCACGGCGTGCACGAGCGTGCCGAACTGGGTGCCGGCGCCCAGCGTGTCCCAGGTCGAGGCGGTCGCGCGCAGCAGCGCGTCGCCGGGCGCGGACCGCGCGGGCGCGGCCCCGACGTCGGGCGAGTCGCTCTCGTCGTCGCGCGGGGACAATTCCGGCTCACTACCCAGCGGCGGCTGCCGGTCGTGCGCGGCCGCGGTGAGCGCGCTGTAGGAGGTGCGCCGCCAGGCGGTGTCCAGGGAGCGCGCGAACACCGCGGCGGCCAGGGTCGTCGTCGGCGGACGCGTGGCGGGCGACCAGACTGCGGGCGGCCGCGCGGTGATCACCTCCACGGCGAGAGTTCCATCGCTGGCCGCGGCCCGGTTCGCGAACACCGTCAGTGCAGCCTCGTCGGTGGTCGGAACCGGGATCGACTGGGGCGCGACGAGGGTCGGGTCGTCGTTCAGCAGGAGGCGGTGCAGCGGGGCGAACGGCGTGTTCGTCGACGGCGCCCACCAGAGCAGCAGGTGGGACTGGGCACGGGTCAGGGCGACGTAGGTGAGCCGGAGCTCGTCGTCGATCTCCTCCCGCTTGTGCTGGACGGTGTGGGACTTCCAGTCGGGACTCTCGCTCCCCCCGACGTCGCGCAGCCGCTCGCCGGCCGGGTCGTGGAAGACGACGGTCGCCGGGACGTTGCCGGGCCAGAGGTCCCAGCCGAACGGAACCATCACCACCGGGAACTCGAGTCCCTTGCTGGTGTGCACGGTGATGACCTGGACCGCGGCTGCGTCCGAGTCCAGGCGCCGGCTGCGCTCGAGCGTGGAGTCGGTGCCAGCCTCATCGCGGCGCCGTCGCAGCCACCCGACCAGCGCGGTGCTGCCGAGCCGGCCCACGAGCGCCGTCTCGTGCAACACCTGCGCGATGTGCCGCAGGTCCGTCATGAGCCGTTCCCCGCCCGGCCGGGCGAGAACCCGCGGCTGCACCGCCTCGGCGAGGCAGACGGCCTCGAAGAGTGCGGCGACGCCGCGGTCCTCCAGCACCTCGCGCCAGGTGCGCAGCCGCAGCGCCAGATCATCGGCGATCGAGTCCCCGTCGGCGTCGAGGTCCGCGGCGCGCAGGCCCACGAAGCAGCCGAGCGCCAGCCGGCGCACCCGGGTGGCGCGGTGCGGCTGCTCGAGGGCCTCCAGCAGCAGCTGCCACTCCTGCGCGCCGTCGGTCCCGAACACGTTCGTCCGGCCGGTCACGACCACCGGGACCCCGGCCTGCTCGAGGCACTGCCGGATCTGCTGGGCATGGTTGTTGGTGCGGACGAGGACGGCCACGTCGGCGGGCTGCACCGCCCGCTCCGGGCCGCCGTCCCGTGGCCGTACGGTCGCGCCGCCGGAGAGCAGCCGCACCAGCTCGCCGGCCAGGTCCCGGGCGACCGCACCTCGCGCGTCGTCCACCGTGACCGTGCCGTTCTTCGCGAGCGTGAGCCCGGCACGGGGCAGGACCCGCAGCTGCACCGGCGCGCCGCCCACCTGCACCATTCGGCCGAGGTGAGCGGCCGTGACCGGGAGCACGCGGATCCGCGGGTCGCCGAGCGCGGCCCCGCGGAACACCGCCCGGAGCCCGTCGAGCAAACCGGCGTCGCTGCGGAAGTTCACTGGGAGGGTGGAGGTCGTGCTCGCCGCCTTCGCGGCGTCGAGGTAGGTGTGCACGTCGGCGCCGCGGAAGCCGTAGATGGCCTGCTTGGGATCGCCGATGAGCACCAGCGTGCGGTGCCCGTGAAAGGCCTCGCGCAGGATCGTCCACTGCACGGGGTCGGTGTCCTGAAACTCGTCGACCAGCACGACGGCGTACCGCGCGCGCAGCCGCGATCGTGCGGCGGGCCCCGAGTTCGGGTCGGTGAGGGAGCCCGCGAGGCGCATCAGCATGTCGTCGAACCCGAGCAGGTGCTGGCGCCGTTTGCGCCGGTCGACCTCGTCACGGGCCGCCGCCGCGATGCTCGCGCGCTGGCCCGGGAGCCCGCCGACGGCGGCGGGGTCCGGCAGCAGCCTGGTGCCGGGATCGCGCACCGCGTCCATCGCGAGCTCGTGGAACGCGCTGCCGGTCAGGGCCGCCGGGCCCGCACCGACGCGTCCCCACTTGCGCAGGTACAGATCGTCCGCGACCTCGTGGACGAGGTCGGTCGCACCCTCGATGAGGACGGCGCCGGCGTCGTGGTCACCGGCGGTGCCCAGCGCGAGCAGGGCCTGTTGGCAGAAGCCGTGCGTCGTGGTGACGGTCGCGGCGTCGAACGACGCGACCGCCTCATCGAGGCGCCGGCAGCGCACGGCGAGCCCCGCCGGGTCGGTGTCACGCAGGAAGGCGACGAGCTCGTCCCCGGGCGCCGCCTCGGCCGGGTGGCGCAAGGCGTCGCGCGCGCTCATCAGCTGTTCGCGCACCCGTTCGCGCAGCTCGCGCGTCGAGTCCCGGCTGAAGCTGACGACGAGCAGCTGGTCCATCGCGGCCACGCCCTCGGCGACGTAGCGGGCCACCAGGGCGGCGATGGTGAAGGTCTTGCCGGTCCCGGCGCTCGCCTCCAGCACCGTGGTGCCCTCGGGCAGGGGGCCGAGCAGGTCGAACCGACCGGGCGCGCTCACGCCATCACCACCGTCTCGGCGGTGAGCAACCGGGCCCAGAGCCGTCGCGCGAGCAGGCCGAAGCGGTCACTCTCAAGGGCCGGCCAGCCCGGTCCGTGCTCGTCGGGCCAGGGCCGCTGCCCGGTGAGCACCCGCAGCGGAGCGTCGGGGCCGTAGACGAGCACGTTCTCACTCTCCGTCTGTTCGCCGGGCCGCTGGCGGGTGGTGAGCCATTCGCGCGCGGCGGCGGCGCGCGCATCGGGTAGGTCCGAACCGCGCTCGCGACGGTCCGCGTAGGCGCTCGCGCTCTTGACGGGCAGTGGCAACGGCGCGCGCAGCCCGGCCCGGTACAGCTCGACCAGCTCGACGACGGCCGACGTCGCCTCGGTCGCAGTGAGCGGCCCGAGCACGCTGCGCTTCGCGCCGCTGGGGCGCCGCCCGACCGCGACCGCCCGCCACTGCCGGTCGGGCTGCGACGCGGTGAGCGCGACGAGGTCGATCCAGACCTGGAGGCGATGCTTGGCGGCCAGGTTCGAGTACGTGAGCCGCAGGAGCACGTCGCCGCGCACGTCGCCGACCGTGCCGGTGAGCCGGGTGCCGTCGGGCAGGGCGACGTCCACGTCGCGGGACTCCGGGGCGACGGCGCGTTCCACGGTCGAGGCCTGCACGAGGTGTTCGACGTCGTGCCCCATCTCGCGCAGTAGGGCGTCGCCGAGGGGGCCCGGCGGCAGGGCGCCCCGGCGCGACTCGAGCGCGATGCACTCGGCCGGCTCGAGGCCGGCCAGCCGCTCGGTGAGGAGGCGGTCCCCGATCGCCCACTTCTCCAGCGGGCCCAGCTCGATCGCCATGGCGTCCGCCGGTTCGTCCCGCGACCGGGTGACCGCAACCTGGAGCCGTTGGCGCAGGAAGCCCCGTGCCGGACGTTCGAGCAGCCGCTGCAGGTCGGCCAGGTCGACGTCGCCCGTCGCGGGCGCGGGCAGCGGCGCGGCCAGGAACGGGGTCGGCTCCTTGCGTGGCCTGCCCGCGGCGACCGCGCCGGCGTACCCGAGCGGGTCGAAGCTGAACGGGCCGGTGGCCCCGAGCGCACCGGGCGTGAAGTTGCGGGCGTCGAACGGTTGCAGCGGGTGCCGGGTCGTCACGGCGTCGCGCACGCGCCGCCCGCCTGGCCCGGTCGCGGTCCGGTCCAGGGCGTCGAGCAGCTCGCCGAGCGGGACCGCGGGCGGGACCGTGGCGCCGGTGCGCTCGTCCGCACCGGAGTAGGTGATGACCAGCTGCTCCCCGGCCGCGCAGATGGCGTCGAGGAGGAGCTGGCGGTCCTCGCTGCGCGGGTCGCGCTCCCCGATCCAGGGGTCACGCGCGAGCACATCGTCACCGTCGCGGATGGGCTGGCGCGGGAAGACCCCGTCGTCCATCCCGAGCAGGGCGACCACGCGGTGCGGGACCGAGCGCATCGGGACGAGCGTGCACACGGTCAGCGTGCCGGTGCGAAAGCTGGCCCGCGTCGGCCGACCGGCCAGCGCCCCGTCGAGCACGGCGCGCACGTCGGCGAGGCCGAGCCACGCGGTGCTCCCGGCGGCGCAGTCCACCAGGTCGGCGAGCTCGGAGCGCAGCTGGAGCTGCTGCCAGGCGGCGTCGGGCGGCGTCGCGGCGAGGGCCAGCACGGCGCTCTGCAGACCCGACATCCAGTCCGCGACGGTGTGCCGTCCCGACATCAGCGCCTGCGCCGCGTCCAGCCGGTCGACGAGCTCGGCGAGGCGCCCGGCCAGGTCCAGGTCGGAGCTGTCGACGTCGTCCAGCGGGACGACGTCGCCGAGGCGCTCGCGGCCACCCTGCATCGCGGCGCCGACCAGCAGGCGGTCCAGGCCGGCACGCCAGGTGCCCGCCTCGACGTCGCCGAGCTGCCAGGTGCTCCGGTGCTCGCGGTGCAGGCCCCACCGCACCTCCGCGCCCACGGTCCAGTCCCGCAGCCGGGCGAGGTCGTCGTCATCGAAGCCGAAGCGCTCGCGGACGGCCCCGGTTCCGGCGAGGTCGAGCACCTGGGAGGCCGTCAGGCGTGCGGTGCCCAGCTCGAGCAGCTGCGAGAGCACCGCGAGCAGGGCGTTGGTCTGGCGCAGCGCGCGGTCCGCGAGCCGCACCCGCAGCTGCGCCGCCGGGTGCGGGGCGTCGTCGGTCGAGCCGAGCGAGAACGTGGCCGCGATGATCGGGGCGAACGCCTCGACGTCGGGACACATCACCAGGACGTCCCGTGGTTCGAGGGTGCGGTCGGCGGCGAGCAGCCCGAGGATCACCTCGCGCAGCACCTCCACCTGCCGGGTCCGGCCGTGGCAGGCGTGCACCTGCACGCTGCGGTCCGCGGGATCCAGCGGGGGCGGCGCCGGCGGGACGGCGTCGTCGGCGAGGTCGGCCGTGAGCCGGTTGAGCAGGGTCCTCCGGCCGGCGCCCGGCGCGCTCGGGTGGTGCACGTCCGAGAACCCCGGCGCGTGCCGGGCGATCAGCTCCTGGAGCTCGAGCACGTCCCGGGACAGCGAGATGAGCAGCGGGTTCGTCAGCGACGCGCGGCTGGCGTCCTCGCGGCGGCGGCGGACCACGGGCGCGCTGCGGGCCGCGTCCCACAGCGCGGGCGACGCGTGGTGCAGCCACAGGTGCACGTCGCGATGGGCGCCGAGGGCCGACAGGACCGCCAGCCGCGCGGGCGACAGGCGGCTCGCGCCGAAGACCGAGATCCGGGCCGGGAGCCCGCTGCGCGCGGGGTCGCCGCGCAGCCGGGCGCAGGCGTCGTCGAGCAGCTCGGCGGGCGACGGGGTCGCGAGGTGCGCGCGCAGCCGGCGCCACAGCTCGGGCTGCCAGCGCAGGTCGTCGTCGAGCGGGGAACCGTCGCCCTGCTCGTCCCGCCCGGCCGCCCAGGCGCGCAGCATCGCAGGACGCGACTGCCCGTACTCGTCGAACAGCCGCGCCACGCGGCCGACGACGGCGGCCCGCCGCCCCTTGTCCTCGCCGCCCGCCCCGAGGTGCTGGGCGAGCCCGGCGAACCACGCGTCGCGGCCGTCGCACGCGTCCACGACGTCGAGCAGCGGCCACCTCGAGCGCTGCGGCGCCCACCGCTCGAGCGCCGCGGCGTGCTCCGCGGACGCGCCGGTCAGGGCGTCGTCGAGCAGGGTGCTCGGCCACGGGAACTCGACGTTCGCGCAGACCCCGTCGTCCGCGGCGTCGCCGGGCACCCGCGCGCCGAGCACGTGGGACAGCCGCTGCGCGAGCCACCGCTCGACGCCCTTGGCCGGCACCGCGACCACCTCGCGCGCGAACGGGTCCGCGAGCGGTTCGGTCAACACCTCGGCGAGGCCGCGCGCGAGCGCACCGGCGCTGGCGGCCCGATGGACGATGAGCACGGTCGGTGGCTTCCTCTCACGCACGGTGGTCCCGGGCGCACCGTACGTCGCGGTCGGGGGCCCGCGCGGGCGAACGGGCATCGAGACGTGGATACCCGTTGCCAGATGACGCCGGGCGGAGGAGCGTTGATGGGTGAACCGGCGGCGCTATCGGGCGCTGCCCTGATCGCGGAGGCGGTGGATCGTGTACGCACGTTCAACCACAATTCAAGCTCAGCCGGCGTCGGTCGACGCCGGGATAGCGCACGCTCGCGACGTTGTCCTGCCCGAGATTCTCGCCATCGACGGGTGTGTCGGCCTGTCGATGATGGTGGACAGGAAGACCGGGCGTTGCGTCACCACCAGCGCGTGGCGGTCGATGGACCAGATGCGCGCCAGCGAGGCTCAGATCGGTCCGATCCGGGACCGGGTCGAGGGGATCTTCGGGGGCAGCAACTCGGATGTCGAGGAGTGGGAGATCGTCCTGCTGCACCGCGACCACCGCGCCGGCGAGGGCGCCGCGATCCGGGCCAGCTGGGGCCAGACCGAACCGGCGCAGCTCGACCACGCGATCGACACCGTCAAGCTCGCGTTGCACGACATCGAGCAGCTCGACGGATTCTGCAGCGCGAGCTACATGGTCAGCCGGGCGACCGGGCGCACTGTGCTCTCGGTGACCTACGACAACGCCGACGCGCTGGACCGGAACCGGGACAAGGCGACGGCCATCAGGGCTACTCGTGCACCGGAGGGCGGCATCAAGATCCTCGACGTGAGCGAGTACGAGCTCGCGATCGCGCACCTGCGCGTGCCCGAGATGGCCTGAGCTCACCCACGACTCCCGCCGGGCGCCTGGCGTGGCGCCCGGCGGGTGCGTGGAACCGACGAGAGGCGGTGGATCGTGCACGCACGGTCAACAACTATTCAGGCCGATCCGGGGGCCATCGACGCCGGGATCGCGCACGTCCGGGCTGCGGCTGCTCGACGTCCGCGAGTTCGAGCTCGCGATCGCGCACCTGCACGCACCCGAGATGGCGTGAGCGGTCGGCCCGCGCTCCGCAGGAGTCGACGTCAGATCGCGACGCGCTCGGGGGAGAGGCCGAACCTCATCTCCGGGAACAGGTCCTGCAGGCGTCCCTTGATCCGGGTGACGATCGCGGCCGCCTCGCCTGCACCGCTGTAGCCGTGGGTCCGGTTGATCTGCTCGTCGGTAGCCCCGGTGAAGTGCTCGTTGATCACGGATTGCTCGACAGGGCCGAGCGCGGCGATGACCATCCGGAAGTGCTCGCGGGCGTTGACGCCTTCGCGGTGCCCGGTCCACTGCTCCATGCGCCGGAACAGCTCGCTGTCCTCGACGGCGACCGGCCGGGTGTGGTTGGCGAGGTCCATCAGCCGGTACCGGGTCGCCGTGGCGGCCCAGCCGCGCAGGCTCATCGGCTCGGTGTGCCGGAGCAGGTACTGGACCGCGATGTCCTGCGCGACGACGTCGGGTGCCCGTTCGCCGTCCCCGATCAGTCCGAGGTCGCCGCAGGCGACGCCGAGCGCGCAGTTCAGCACCTCGACTGAGCGCCGGTCCAGCTCGACCCGCCCGGGGCGTGCGTCCTGGAGCGCGATATCAGACATGCGCGAAGCCTACGGACGCCGGGCCGGTCGCGGAGGTCGTTCGGGCGAACGGGTGGTGTGCGCAGGGACAACTTCATCCAGGGGCGCTCCGCGTGGTCGTACCCGAACAACAGCTCGGACTGGCGATTGAGGAATCGAATCGTTCCCGCAGGATCGACGCAGATCATCGCGTCCCGGGCGGCCTCCAGCAGGCTCTCGAACTTCCCCTCGGCGCGATCCGGCACGCCGGGCTCATCGCTCACGCGGTCGGTGCGCGGACCATTGACTTCGGCGACGAGGGCAAGTAATTTTCGGTGATGCGCATCACTTAGGAAACTAGTTGCCGCGATCGGCGATGGAAGCTCTGGGGAGCCCGACCATGACACAGCACACCAGGCGGGGCTTCCTCGGCGTCGTCGGCGCGGCCGGCGCACTCGCGCTGCCCGGCCTCGTCGCGCCGTCGGCCGCGTCGTCGGCCGCGGCCGCGGCCTCGACCTCGCCGGCCTCGGCGGCGACGGCGGCGCGCCCCGGACGAAAGGTCGTCACCGGAGCACAGGCACTCGCGGCCCGGGGCTGGGCGGACCTGGCCGGGCAGCGGGTCGGGGTGATCACCAACCCGACCGGCATCCTGGCCGACCTGCGGCACGAGGTCGACGTGATGGCCGCCGACGACGGCGTCGACCTGGTGGCGGTCTTCGGCCCCGAGCACGGCTTCCGTGGTACCGCGCAGGCCGGCAGCTCCGAGGGCACCTACGTGGACGAGCGCACCGGGGTGAGCGTCTACGACGCCTACGGCGCGACGTCGGCGAAGCTCGCAGACATGTACCGCGCCGCCGACGTCGAGACGGTCGTCTTCGACATCCAGGACGTCGGTTCGCGGTTCTACACCTACGTGTGGACCATGTACGACGCGATGGTCGCGGCCGCCAGGACCGGGGCCCGGTTCGTGGTCCTGGACCGGCCCAACCCGATCGGCGGGCACGCTCGGGGTCCGATGATGACGACGCCGTTCACCACCGGCGTCGGCAAGAAGGAGATCGTCCAGCAGCACGGCATGACCGTCGGTGAGCTCGCGCGGTTCTTCGACGCCGAGTTCCTGCCGGCCGACGCCGGCTCCCGGCTCAGCGAGCTGCACGTCGTGCCGGTGCAGGGGTGGCGGCGCGACATGCCGTTCGCGGCCACCGGCCTACCGTGGGTGCCGCCCAGCCCGAACATGCCCACCCCCGACACCGCACTGCTCTACCCGGGCACCGGGATGTTCGAGGGCACGCTCAGCTCGGAGGGGCGCGGCACCACGCGACCGTTCGAGTGGGTCGGCGACCCGGCGTTCGACCACCGCTGGGCCCGCGCCGTGTCGGGCTACGACCTCGGTGGGGTGGCCGTGCGCGAGTCGTACTTCACCCCGACGTTCAGCAAGCACCTCGGCAAGGTCTGTGCGGGGATGCAGGTGCACGTCACGGACCCGGCGCGGGTCGAGGGCATCTCCGCCGCCGTCGCCATGCTGGTCGAGGCGAAACGGCTCTACCCGCAGTTCACCTGGCGGCAGGACAGCTGGGACCCCGCGCGACCGTTCTGGGTCGACAAGCTGAGCGGCTCGTCGCGACTGCGCGAGATGGTCGACGCCGGCGCGTCGGCGGCAGCCGTCGAGGACGCCTGGGCCGGCGAGCTCGCCGAGTTCGAGGCCCGCCGCGAGCAGTATCTCCGCTACCCCGCGCCGCGCCGATGACCCGCCGCATGGTCGGTGCCCGCGCCGTCGCCGGGCTGCTCGCGACGGTGTGCGTGACGGCGTCGGTGACCCCCTGGCCGGCGCAGGCGGCGTCGGATCCCGGATCGTCCGCGGCGAGCACCCGGCACCCAGTGGCGCGATTCGACGACCCGCAGCGCGGGTTCTCGCCGGCCAGGACGGTGCTGCGCGACGGATCGCCGTCGTCGGCGGGGCTGGATGCGGCCCCGATCGACGCCGCGCTGGCCGCGGTCGAGGGCTGGACCGAGCCGTCGGCCGGCCCGACCGGTGCCGTGCACCCGCTGACCGCCGGCGCCGTCACGGTGCTGGCACACGGCGGGACCGTCGTGG
>NZ_DATCNW010000263.1:0-3027 GCF_036565025.1 Pengzhenrongella sp. | reverse complement strand
GGCCTGACGATCGATGAGGTCGCGGCACGCTCGCGCGTCGGGAAGTCGTCGATCTACCTGCGATGGAAGGACAAGGAGACGCTGCTGGCTGCCGCGCTCCGCCAGACCCAGCAACCCCCCGGGACGCACGACGACGTCGTCCCTCAGGCCTCGCCGGCGCCGACCGCGGACGCGCCGCTGCGCGACTACCTCATCGACCACGCCACCCGCCGCTCCGGTGATGTTCGCCGCGATCTCCCGGTGCGCGGGCTTCGCCGGTGCGGACCTGTCCGGGGTCCGCGCGGCCATCGTCGCGGGTGCGCACGTTCCCGCGGCGCTCGTCCTGGAGTACGCCGACCGGGGCATGCTCCTGCAGCAGTCCTGGGGCATGACCGAGACCGCCCCCGCGGCCACGTACCTGCCGGCCGGCCGCACGCGGGACAAGGCCGGGTCCGCGGGCGTGGAAATGCCGCACACCCGCATTCGGCTCGTCGACCCGGCCACCCGGGAGGACCTCGGGCCGGGGAGTGCCGGGACCCCCGGCGAGATCCTGGTCAAGGGCCCGAACGTGACCCAGGGCTACTGGAACGACCCCGCAGCGAACCTCGCGGCCTTCACCGACGACGGCTGGCTGCGCACGGGCGACCTCGCCGAGCGCGACGCCGAGGGATTCCTGACGATCGTCGGCCGGCGCACGGCGATGATCAACAGCGGCGGCGAGAACATCTACCCCGCGGAGGTCGAGCGCGCCCTGGCCGGGCTGCCCGGCGTCCGCGAGGTCGCCGTCGTCGGGGTGCCCCACCCCGAATGGGGGGAGACGGTCGCCGTCGTGCTCGAGTGCCCGGACGGTGCGACGCGTCCCTCGAGGACGTCCGCGCCTACGCGGCCCGGACGATCGCCCGCTACAAGCTCCCGACGCGGTCCGTCCGCGTGCCGGAGCTGCCCCGCACGGCGACCGGCAAGCTCAACCTGTGGGCGGTGCGCTCACAGGCGATGCTCGGCCCGTCCGGGGCAGCAGTCGATCAGACCCCGGCGAGCCAGAGGTCGGGACCGAAGATCTCGTAGTGGATGCGCTCGGCGGGCACGCCGGATGCCAGCGCCTCCGAGCGGATCTTCTGCATGAACGCCAGCGGACCGCAGAGGTACAGCGACGCGTTCTTCGGGAGGTCGACGCCGTCCAGGGACATGAAGCCGTCGTGCGCTCCGTCGGCGGGGGTCTCCAGCCACAGCTCGAGCTCGGCCGCCTCGAGCAGCGCGACATCGCCGCGCATCTGGGCGGCCAGCGCCCAGCGCTCCAGCTTGCTCTCGGCGTGCAGCACCAGGACCTCGCGCGAGGACTCCGCCTCGGCGAGCCAGCGCAGGATGGACGCCGACGGGGTGCAGCCGATGCCGGCCGAGGCCAGCACGAGCGGGCCGTCGTCGCCGGAGAGCGCGATGTCGCCGCACGGGTTCGACAGGATGAGCCGGTCGCCCACCTGGACGCCGGCGTGCAGCGCGGGTGAGACCTCGCCGTCGGCGTCGAGCTTCGTGGTGAACACGCGCGTCGCGGCCGACCCGGTGCTCGCCGAGAGCGAGTACTGACGCACCTGGTGGATCCCGTCCGGCATCTCGACCTTGACGCTCACGTACTGCCCGGGCCGCGCCAGGGTCACCGGGGTGCTGTCGGCGGGCTCGAGCGTGAACGTCACCGCGTCCGTCCCGGCCGGCTCGCGGCCGACGACGATCCACGGCGCCCACGGCTGGTCGCTCGCCGCGCCGGCGTACAGGCCGTTCTCGAGCTTGATCAGCGCGTGCGCCATCAGCCAGTAGACCTCGGTCCACGCGGCGGCGATCTCGGCGGTGACGACGTCGCTCAGCTCCTCGGCGATCGCCCCGAAGAGGTGGGTGTACACGACCTCGTACTGCTCGGGCCGGATGCCCAGCGAGACGTGTTTGTGGGCGATGCGCGAGAGCATCACCTCGGGGAACGTGTCGGGGTTGTTCACCAGGTGCACGGCAAATCCGGCAACGCTTCCGGCGAGCGCTTGCTGCTGCGTGCCGTTCTTCTGGTTGGACCGGCTGAAAAGACCGTCGAACAATTCTGGATGCGCGGTGAACAACCGCCCGTAGAAATTCTTGGCGATGGCGGGCATCCGCTCACCGACGAGTGGGAGCGTGGCTTCGATAATGGGAAGCGACTGGGTCGAGAGCATGGATGACTCCTCGGGTCGGCGGGGTGGCGCGCGCCCAACCTAGCATCGCAAATGCTGGTTTTAAGGACAGGCGACTGTGCGAGACGTCACATCGCGAGGATCTCCACGCTCACCGAGCTCAGGCGGCCGTGGTGCGGCAGCGTGGCGATGACGACGTCGTCCAGCGCCGCGTAGAACGCCTCCCGGGCCCGCCGGAGCGCGCCCCGCAGCCCGCAGCCGTCGACCAGCGGGCAGTTCCCGGCGGCCGTCTCGCAGTCGGCGACGTCCGTCCGGGTGTCCAGCCGGCGCAGCAACCAGCCGACGGTGGCGCGGCGCCCCTCGGCGCTGATCCGCGCCCCGCCGGAGCGCCCGCGGACGACCTCCACCAGGCCGAGGTCGCGGAGCTTGATGATCGTCTTGCTCACGTGGTTGTACGGGCTGCCCACGCCTTCGGAGATGACCCGCGAGGTCAGCAGCCCGGCGTCGGGCGCGGCGGCGAGCAGAATCACCACCCGGAGCGAGACGTCCGAAAATGCGCTGATCCTCATGCCGCGAGTGTAGAGCGGCCACGAGGGCCGACGTCAGGACCTTTCGCAAAAGGCGGATCGGTGCCTAGCGGACGACTTTGATGTTGAACATTCCCGTACCGACGGCGCCCCAGAGCCGGAGCCACAGCGGCAGGTACATTTCCGGACCCCGCGCGGTGGTGATATCCCCCAGGTCGATCACATCGGTGTGCTCGGCGAGCCATTCGGAGAAGGGCGGATTGCCCATTCTGTCGGGGGTGTCGCGCGCCAGCGTCGAGGCGCGGTCACGAGTACCGATCGTCACCTCGTGGCCGAGGCCGGCGAGCCGGGCCGCCAACGTTCGCCCGACG
>NZ_DATCNW010000262.1:0-26485 GCF_036565025.1 Pengzhenrongella sp. | reverse complement strand
CCTCAGTGCAGCCCTCAGTGCAGCGAAAGTGCACCAAGACGCCTCATTCACTGCACTTTTGATGCACAGAGCGATGCACTGAGCCCGCGAACCGGCAGTTATTATCGTATTTCGGCCGTGAGAGGACAACAACTCCCATCTCAACAACGACCCGCACGTCGAACCAGCGAGTTCGCGTCGAAATCGGCGAGCTCGGGCCGCCCGAGGCACCACAGTCGGTGAGTTCGCCCTCTCGTTGCGAATTCGTCGGTTCAAAACGGCGAACTCGCCTGAGAATGGCGAACTCGAGGCCCGAACGCTGAGCCTGCCGGCGGCGGGCTGCCTCGCACGCCGCCGGCATCTACCGGCCCGTCAGTTTCCGAACCACTCCTCGACGCGGTCCGCGATCGCCTTCTCGAAGTTGTCGTCGTCGTGCCGGGCCCGCAGCCACTGGGCGAAGTCGCCGCCCGCCGCGAGATCGATCTCGTGCCGGCACTTGGCCGTCTCGGTGACCGCCCGGTAGAGCATCGCCTCGGCCTCGGCCGTGCTCCGGTAGAGGTACGGGTAGTCGACCGGGAGGATCGCGCGCGCCCAGGAACGGTCCGGGAACACCCCGACCGCGCCGGCCACCAGGGCCTCGATGTACTCCAGCCCGTAGGACTCCTCGGCCGCGGTCGCGAGGAACGCCGTCGTCCGCGCAAGCGCCTCCCAGTAGTCCTCGCGGGTCGCGGTCAGCGGGCCCACCCACGCCCAGTTGCGCCTCGAGAGCCGCATCGCCTGTTCGGAGATGAGGGACGACTCGTGCAGCCGGGCCTCGACCTTGATCGGCGTTCGCTTGACCAGCCGCTCGACGACGTCGAGGAACACCTGGGGCTGCTTGCGCTCGGACATGTAGATCGCCGGGTAGAGCACGACCGGAACGGTGTGGTCGTTGTGCGGCCGCACGTGCTCGAGCCGGATGCCGAGGTTGACCCAGCCGACCCGGGCCTTCTCCGCGAACGGCTGGATCGTCAGCTTCTGCACGATCTCCCGGACCTCGAGGGCGGTGCGCTCGGAGTTCGCGAAGGTCGGGAACAGCGCGCAGGACAGCGCGAGCCCGGCCCGCTGCACCTTGTGGGAGTACTGCGACGTGCTCCACCACACGAAGTTCATGATCTTGGGCTCGTCGCAGTTGAGCTCGAGCGTGCGCCAGATGCTCAACGAGTCGATGACATCCATCGAGATGACCACGGTGTCCGTGCCGTCGACGAACTCCAGCGGGATCATGTCGAACCCGGCGCAGTGCCGCGGGCCCGGCCCGATGAGCGACGCGCCCGGGAACACCCGAAGCAGTCGGCGCACGAGCGTGGCACCGGCATCGTGCCCGGCGACGTGGCCGTCGGAGTCCACGGTCGCCATCGAGTACCGAATTGCGATCTTCATCAGTTTTCCCCTACTCCGGAAGATGACAGCTCCGACGCCGGCTCGGCATCAAATGTGGCGGCCTGGCCGTCGGCGCCCGGCCGTCCGTGCTCGGCGACCTCCATGCTGTCGTCCTCGAGCGAGGTGGTGATCCGCATGCCGTAGAACGACCGGCGCACGAAGTACGCGGAGACGACGAAGAAGACGGCGGCGAGAACGGTGACCAGCGTCCGGTGACCCTGGTCGGTGAGGCTGACCGCCAGCTCGACGGCGAGCAGCCCGAACAGAGTCGTGAACTTGATGACCGGGTTGAGGGCGACCGACGAGGTGTCCTTGTACGGGTCCCCGACGGTGTCCCCCACGATCGTCGCATCGTGCAGCGCGGTGCCCTGCGCGTGCAGGTCGACCTCGACGATCTTCTTCGCGTTGTCCCAGGCGCCGCCCGCGTTGGACATGAAGATCGCCTGGTACAACCCGAACAGGGCGATCGAGATCAGGTAGCCGATGAAGAAGTACGGCTCGACGAACGCGAACGCGAGGGTGGCGAAGAAGACCCCGAGGAACATGTTGAGCATGCCGTGCTGCGCGTACTGCGTGCAGATCTCGACGACCTTGCGGGAGTCCTTCTCGCTGGCCTTCGTCGCGCCGTCCTCGAGCTTGATGGTGTTCTTGATGAACTCCACCGCGCGGTAGGCGCCGGTGGTGACCGCCTGGATCGACGCGCCGGCGAACCAGTGGATCACCGCGCCGCCGGTGATGAGGCCGAGCAGCAGCGGTGCGTGCAGCAGGGAGAGGTTCTCCATCCCCGTGGTCAGGCCGTCGGTGAGGCTGATGATGATCGAGAAGATCATCGTCGTGGCGCCGACGACGGCGGTGCCGATGAGCACGGGCTTGGCCGTCGCCTTGAAGGTGTTCCCGGCGCCGTCGTTCTCCTCGAGCATCTGCTTGGCCTTGTCCCACTGGACGTCGATGCCGTGCTCGCGCTTGAGCTCGTCGTCGATCCCGACGATGTCCTCGATGAGCGAGAGCTCGTAGACGCTCTGGGCGTTGTCCGTGACCGGACCGTAGGAGTCGACCGCGATCGTGACCGGGCCCATGCACAGGAACCCGAACGCGACCAGACCGAAGGCGAACACCGCGGGAGCGATCATCAGCGCATCGAGGCCGCGGGAGCTCATCGTGAACGCGCCGCCCATCAGGCCGACGATCGCCATGCCGAGCCAGTAGGCGGAGAAGTTGCCCGCGACCAGGCCGGACAGGATGTTCAGCGAGGCGCCACCCTGGCGCGAGCTCTTGACGACCTCGCGTACGTGCTTGCTGTGCGTCGAGGTGAACACCTTGACGAGCTCGGGGATCACGGCCCCGGCCAGGGTGCCGAACGAGATGATCGTCGCGAGCTTCCACCACAGGCCGCCGCTGAGCGTGTCGGCGAGCACCACGTAGCTCACCGCGTAGGTCGACGCGATGCAGAACGAGGAGGTGACCCACACGAGCGAGCTCAGCGGAGCCTCGAAGTTCATCCGGTCGGCGCGGGCGTAGTGGACGCGGACCCAGGCGTCGTTGGCGAGGTAGGAGACGGCGGCTGCGATGACCATGCACACGCGGACCGCGAAGATCCAGACCAGCAGGCTCGCCTGGATCGCGGGGTCGTGCACGGCCAGCAGCACGAAGGTGATGAGCGCGACGCCGGTGACGCCGTAGGTCTCGAAACCGTCGGCGCTCGGTCCGACCGAGTCGCCGGCGTTGTCGCCGGTGCAGTCGGCGATCACGCCGGGGTTGCGCGGATCGTCCTCCTTGATCTTGAACGCGATCTTCATCAGGTCGGCGCCGATGTCGGCGATCTTGGTGAAGATCCCGCCGGCGATGCGCAGCACCGAGGCCCCGAGGGACTCCCCGATCGCGAACCCGATGAAGCACGCCCCGGCCAGGTCACGCGGCAGGAACAGCAGGATGATCAGCATCATCAGCAGCTCGACGCTGATCAGCACCATGCCGATCGACATGCCCGACTTCATCGGGATGCGATGCATCTGCAGGGGCTTTCCGCCCAACGAGGCGAACGCGACCCGCGAGTTGGCGAACGTGTTCACCCGGATCCCGTACCACGCCACCGCGTACGAGCCACCCATCCCGACCAGGCTGAAGGCGATGACGATGGCCACCCGACCCCACGTGAAGTCGACCAGGAAGCCGTAGTACACGACGATGATCGCCGCGATGAACACCCAGAGCATGAGCAGGAAGCGACCCTGCTGCACGAGGTACGTCTTGCACGTGGAGTAGATGAGCTCGGAGATCTCCCGCATCGAGGAGTGCACCGGCAGCTTGCGCAGCTGGGCGAAGCTCAGGGCGCCGAAGCCGATGCCCAGCGCGCACACCAGCAGGCCGAGCAGGAGCAGGCCCCGGCCGGACGCGCCGCCCATGATGGTCACCGCGCTGAGGTCCGGCAGGACCAGGCTCGCCTCCCCACCCTTGGTGGTCGCCTCGCTCGTCGCCGACGACGACGACGCGCACCCGGAGAGCGCAAGCACAACGACGCCTGTCAAGCTCACCGCGCCGACCGCGGGTCGCCGCAGGTTGAAGGAACGTAACGGAGCGGACGCACCAGTGAAGGCGCGCCGCTCGGGATGAGCGTTCACGATTTGCCTCTGACCTGCCGGGATAGCGAGCTGCTTGGACAACTTTCACGCTAGGCCGGGGAAGGGCGATCCATCTGTGACCTTCGACTCAGATGAGGATTCCTCAAACCCGCGCGTCTCGTGCCGATTGGGACGACAACGCACCCTCCTGGACCAAGAGGCACCCGCTGATGACCAGCCTCGAATTCGAGCCCCCCAGATCGCCGCGGCTGACCGGGATCGAGATCACCGCACACCACCAACCCGTGATGCGCCCGGACCGATCCGTGTTCGGCTACGCGGTGAGCGTCGCACTGCGTGCCGCGCACGCCCACCGGGGCGATGCCTTCGACGACGTCGTGCACGCGGCGTACGGCGAGGTCGATCTCGCCGCGCTCGTCGGCGCCAGCGTCGCGTTCATCCACCCGACCACCGCCATGCTCGTCGGCGACCAGCCGCTTCCGGACAGCCTGGGTGGGCTGGTCCTGGAGATCCCCGGTCATTTCGCCGACCTCCCCGACGCTGCCGAGCACCTGCGTGCGCTCCGCGCGCGCGGAGTCGGGCTGGCGTTGGCGGGCTACGTGCCAGGCGGCAGCCAGGAGGAGCTGATCGACCTCGTCGACTTCGTCAAGGTCGATCTGGTGCGAGGCACCTACTTCGCCGCGTACGCCGTCGGCTGTGCGCACGGGCGGCGGGTCGCCGTGATCGCCGAGCGCGTCGACAGCGAGGAGTCCGCACTGTTCTGCGCGTCCCTCGGGGTCGAGCTGCTCCAGGGTCCGCTGTTCCAGCGGGACGCCCCGCCGATCGCGCGGGACTTCAGCGTCGGGGAGGTGCGGTGCCTCGAGCTCGTCGCGCTGCTCACCGCCACCGACGTCGACACGGGCCGCGTCACGAAGGCCGTCTCTGCGGACCCGGAGCTCACGATGCGGGTGCTTCGACTGGTCAACTCGAGCGCGTACGGCGGGCAGAGCCGGATCGACACGGCCGGCCGGGCCGTCGTCATGCTCGGCCCGCAGCGGCTCCTCTCGCTCGTGATGGCGTCCCTGGTCAGTGGGCGCAACCGTCCGATCGCGGGCCTGTGGTGCGTGCTGACCCGCGCCATCGCCTGCCGGTCCATCGCCGACGACGACACCGCTTACACGGTCGGCCTGCTCTCCGCGGTGGCCTCGCAGCTGCGGGTCGCGCCGGCAGACCTGATCGCGCGGACCAGGGTGTCGCAAGACGTCAGCGACGCGCTGCTCACCCTGTCCGGACCGTACGGGCAGGCTCTCGCGGCGGTCCTCGCGCAGGAGGAGAGCGACACGGCCCGTATCGAGGCGACCGGTCTGGCGTCGTCGGGCGTGGCTCGCGCCTATCTCGAGGCCGTCGCCGAGGGGCTCCGTACGGCCACGGCACTGTCCACGTCCAGCTGATCAGCGGATCAGCCCGGTCGGCGTCGCGCCGCTCGGTTCTCGCGGCGAGCGCGGCGCGGGAATGGTCGCGCCCGGTCGGTCCGGCGCCCCGAGCCACCCGACGAGGTCGTCGTACGCCATCGGGCGGGCGAACAGGAAGCCCTGGGCGTGCCCGCACTGCAGCTCACGCAGGACGCTCAGCTGGAGCTCGGTCTCGACACCCTCGGCGATGACCTCGAGGCAGAGCGCGCCGGCCATCGCGATCACCGCGGCGACGAGCGAACGATCCGCGTCGCCGGTTCCCAGCCCGTCGACGAAGGACTTGTCGATCTTGAGCGCGTCGACGGGTAGGTCCTTGAGGTGCGCGAGACTCGAGTAGCCGGTTCCGAAGTCGTCGACGTGCAAGGAGACGCCGAGGTTGCGCAGGGCGTGCAGCGTCATGTACGACCCGACATCGAGCATCAGGACCGACTCGGTGATCTCCAGGATCAGCGAGTCCGGGGTGGCACCGAACTCGGCGAGAGCCGCGACGACGTCGTCGCGCAGGTCCGGGTCGGAGAGCTGACGGGCCGAGAGATTGACCGCGAGCCGCAGCGGTGCCTGGTTCGGCAACGCCGCCTGCCATCGGGCGCGCTCGCGGAGCGCTGCGCGCAGCACCCACCGGCCGATGGACACGATCAGCCCGGTCTCCTCGGCGAGCGCGATGAAGTCGTTGGGTTGGACCAGCCCGCGTTCGGGGTGCTGCCAGCGCACCAGGGCTTCGACGGCGACCGGCGCGGTGTCGGCGACCGAGATGACGGGCTGGTAGACGACCCGCAGTTCGTCCCGCTCGACGGCGCGGCCCAGGGCGGTGAAGTTGGCCAAGCGTGCCGTTGCGGTGTCGCGCCACGTGCGGTCGAACAGCTCGAGGCGGGCTCGGCCCCGCGCCTTCGCGCGGTACATCGCGGTGTCGGCATCCTGCAGGAGATCTTCGGGCGCGGCCTCGCCGTCCGCCACCACCAGCCCGATGCTCGCGGAGACGGACACCTGCTCCCCGTCGTCCTGGCCCGCGAGGACGAACGGCGCCTCAATCGCCGCCAGCAAGCGGTTGCCGGCCAGGATCGCGGCCTCGATGCTCTCTACCTCGCAGACGACGACGAACTCGTCCCCACCGAACCGGGCCACGGTGTCTTCGGGACGGACGTTCGCACCGAGACGGTGGGAGACCTTGACCAGGAGGTCGTCGCCGGCCTGGTGGCCGAGCCCGTCGTTGACGACCTTGAAGCCGTCGAGGTCCAGGAACATCACCGCGACCCGCTCGCCGTGGCCGCGCGCGTGGGCGAGGGCGTGCTCGAGCCGGTCGCGGAGGAGGGCTCGGTTGGGCAGGCCCGTCAGGGTGTCGTGCAGGGCCTGGTGGCTGAGCGCGCGCTCGGCCTGCTTGCGGGCGGTGTCGTCCCGGGCGATGCCGGAGCACCCGATCAACGTCCCGTCATCCGCGTACACGGGCGAGAGGGTGAGTGAGGTCTCCACGAGGTTTCCGTCGTTGCGGCGACGAACCGTCTCGAAACCCTGGACCGACTCACTGCGGGCAATCCGGCGCAGGACCGCACTGACGTCGTCGTCGGCAGCGCCCCGATCGGGAGCCAACATCCGGATGTCCTGGCCGGTCGCCTCGGCCGCCGTGTAGCCGTAGAGCCGCTCCGCGCTGCCGTTCCAGCTCAGGATCGTGCCTTCGAGATCCGTGCCGACGATCGCGTCGCTGCTCGACTCGACGATCGCGGACAAGCGGCGCACGACCTGCTCGGTCCGCTTGCGCTCCGTGATGTCGCTCGAGATCCCGATGATGGCCGTCAGCGTGCCGTCGTCATCGAACATCGGGGTGTTGGTCACCATCGCAGGGAAGGACGTGCCGTCGCGATGCCGGACCTCGAACTCCCCCGTCCAGCTTCGCCCGGCGGCCAGCTCGGCGAAGATCTTCACTCCCTCCGCCTGGTACAGCGCTGAGGGAATGAGCTCGACGACGTTCCGGCCGAGGGCCTCCTGCGCAGGCCACCCGTAGATCCGCTCCGCGGCCTTGTTCCAGAAGATGATCGTCCCGGCGGTGTCGGTCGCGATGATGGCCTGGCCCGCCGAGTCGAGCAGGGCGCCCTGGAACCGGCCACGCTCGATCTCGGCACGAGCGGCGGTCACGTCCTTCAGCAGGACGACGACCGAATCGGGCTTGACCGGCTGTTGGCCCAGCACGGGGTAGGCGCTGACCTCGAGCCACCTCAGGTCCCCCGTCGGCAACCGGAAGCCCAACGTGTCGCCGAGCACGGGCACGCCGGTCCGCAACGCCACCGCCACCGGCAGTGCCTCCTGACCGACCGGCCGCAGCGAGGCGTCGACCGCACCTGAAAAGGGGCTCGCCGGGGTGCGAGCGAGGAGCTCCGCGTGGGTGAGCCCGAGAAGACGCTCGGCCGCCGGGTTGGAGGTATGCAGCCGCCCGTTCGAGCCAACCACGAGGAGCCCTTCGCCCAATGACTCGATCATGGTGCGAAGGCGCGAGCGATCGACCGTGAACTCCTCCTCGACGCCCGTCCCGGTCTCCGCCATGAGCCGCAGTCTAGGTTTCGCACGCCGCGTGCGCGCTTGAATACGCACGCCGAAGTGCGTCCGGAAGTCGATGCCAGCGGGTGAACAAGTCGGCAGCAAGAGGCGACGTGTGGTCAAAGGCGTTCTTCCACCACAAACTGATCTGCGTGCAGGCTCGGGCCTCGATCGACTAGCCGGACCTGCTGATCCATTCCTCCCACGCCTGCATGGCCTGCTCGGGCGTCAGCCTGCGGACGTCGTCCTGAGTGTGCCCGGCCTTGCCCACCAGCCGCGAGACCAGCCAATCCGGCACGGGGTCAAGCTTCGGTTCGGGCTCGGCCGCGATGCCCGCGGCCACGCGCCCGAGCGACTCCAGGACCTGGGTCAGCGCGATCGCTCGGTGGTCGGTGCCGAGGCGGGCGACGCGGTCGACCATCTCCTCGTAGACCGCGGCGTCGGGCCGGGCGCCGGCGGCCGAGACCTCGGCGACCTCGACGATGGCGGCACCGACCTGGTCGTGGGCGACGCGCCAGATCACGCGCCAGTCCCGATTGCCGACCGTCAGCTTGCGAAAGCCGATCAGGCCCCCGAGGAGCGCCTCCCCGGCGTGCGGATTCCGCTCGAGCAGGAGCATCTTCTTCAAGCACCAGCGTGCGATCTGCGGATCCTTGCGAATCAGCCGGTGTAGGTCGGACAGGGCGTCCTCGGTCAACCGTACGACCGCACGTTGCGACTCGGGGTGCGGACCGACACCACCAACCGTCACTCGCGACCCGCGGCGAGGTCAGCGTCCAGCTCGGATTCGAGCTCGGCCCGGCTGAAGCCAAATGCGGCGATTGCCTCGTCGAGCGAGCCTCGCGCCCCGGTGTCGGTTGCGGCTCTGATGATGACCAGAGCGGCGTCGCGCAGGTCCCCTTCGAGGGTCCGCAACTGGTCGAGCTGTCGCGTGCTGACGACAGCCGCGACCGGCTTGCCCCGGCGGGAGACGATGATGTCGGCGCCAGCCTCGGCGTCCTTGATGAGGCCGGCCACGCCACGGGCGGACGCGGCCGTGACCGAGATAGTGCGCCCGGACGGTGCGAACGTAGTCATGGGTGAACTGTACAGAAATCTATACAGAAATCAAGAGCCGGTCAGTGCCCCGTAGGGGTTCCCCACGAGGCACCTTCATCGCCTCGGCCAGGTAGTTTGGGGCGTCCTCGCCAGACCTCAGCGCACTCGGGCAGCCCGCCAGAAACGGCGGCCGATCCCGACGTACCAGGCGACGTACGCGACGTTCGCCACCAGGAACAAGGGCGCCGTGGCCGGGATCTGCCCGAGAAGGGTGAACGCTCCGGCCACGATGGCGACCCAGCCGAGCGGCCGGCTGGGGCGCGGCGCTGTGAGCCACCAACCCGAACCTCCCGGCCGACCTCGCCCACCGTGTCGGCGACCTTGCCCAGGACGCAGTCCTCATCGGGTTTGCAGCTCCGCAGAGGCCGGAGCTCGTTCGTTGAGGAGGTGACGGACATGGCTATGCGATTCGACCCGTTCCAGAAGATGGATCGGTTGATAGGGCAGGTCTTCGGATCCGCCCGCGCTGCGGCGACGATGCCGATGGATCTGTACCGCTCGGGTGAGCACTACGTGCTGCAGGCGCCCGACCTCACGCGCACTGCCGCAGCTCCGCCGCTAGATCACGCGGGCCGCTGGATCACGCGGTGTCGCCCGACGTGACGAGTTCGATCGCCACCGCGGGCCCGAACGTGTCCAGCAGGAACTGCAACGGCGGGCACGGGCCCACCAGGGTGAGGCCCCCGCCGCGAGCCCGGAGCCGGAGATCGGTGCTGATCAGCAGGTCCAGGCCGCTCGCGTCACAGAAGGCGAGCTCGCGCACGTCCGCGCGGATGCGAGCGTGGTCGTTTGCCAGGGCGCTCAGGGTGTCGGCGAGGGACGAAACGGCCGCGATGTCGAGCTCACCCATGACAGTGATGCCGACACTCTGCGACGGCGCACTGAATGCCGTCTCGACGTTGAGGTCGGGCCTGGACGCCGGTTGTGGTCCGCCGTCGGCCTCTTGATAGCTAGCCGTCACGACAGAACCTCCGGAAGTTGAGAGCGCCAGGTGCGAAATATCTTCGCGAGCGGCTTTTCTCCCAAACCGGACCCTGATCGTAGGCGCAGGATCCTCGAAAAGAAAGGGCGCATGCACCGCGGACCGCTCCGTCATCGCTTGCCGCCGCTCGTTGTGTGCTGGCCCGGCAGCTCGCCGGTGCTCACCAGTTGAAGCGCGATCTCACTCAGCTTGCTGTTGTTGTTCTGGCTGACCCTCGTCAACAGGCCGAACGCCCGGTCCCCGGTGACCTTGTGGCGCTCCATCAAGATCCCCAATGCCTGGCCGATGACACCTCGCGTGCCCAGGGCTGCATGCAGCTGCGCTTGCTCTCCGGCGCCGACCATCGCGACGGACGCGTGCGATGCGAAGAGCAGTGCGACGTGCTCGGACTCGTCGGTGAACGCGTCGCTCTGCTCGTTGAACAGGTTCAGCGCCCCGAGCTTGTGCTCATCCACGTAGAGCTGGACGGCCAGCATGCTGCCAACGCCGAGATCGAGGGCGCGCCTGGTGAACTCCGGCCAGCGTTCCTCGGTCCTCAGGTCTGACAATCGCACCGTGCGGTGCTCGAAGAGGCTGTCGAGGCACGGCCCCTCCCCCGTCTCGTACTGCGCACGGTCGACCGCGAGCGGCAGATCACCCGTGGAGGCGCGCGTCGTGACCCGCTTCCGTTTCTCCACGGACGAGATGCTGGCGTGCGCAGCGCCCGGCACCGTCCCGACCGCGGCGAACACGATTGCCCGCAGCGTGGCGTCGAGGTCGTCCTCCTGCACCAGGGATCGGGCCAGCTCGCTGAGCTGGACCGCCAACGGGTCGTCCCCCGCGCTCCCGCCTGTGTAGCTGCTGGACGGCTCGCCGCTGCCCGACGTCGAGCCTTGAGCGACATCGTTCGTCATTCGAGGTCATCCCCCTCCATCGCCTCACCGCTACCCCCATTGTGGACGCGCTCCACGGGTGGCGCCAGACGGTCGCGGCAGGTTGACGCGGCCGTGATCTGCCCGTAACCCAGCAGACACAAACGGCTCGTACCGTCATGATTTGACAGGGATGTCGAGCTGCGCGCACCCGCGGGCCGCGAACCATGGCGAAGGGCGGGCAATGATCGACAGGGTCGACCCGTTCATCGGTACAGACGTCACCGCGCTCGCCGAACCGGTCGGGATCGCGGCTACCTGGTGGTGGCCCAAGCCCCAGGTCGGCAACACCCACCCGGGCGCCACCCATCCCCTGGGCATGGTCTCGGCGTGCGCCTACTCGGGCGCGTACCCGACGGGCTACGGGCGGTACGACCTCGTCACCGAGGGCGTCCCCCCGCAGGTCCACGACCGCCAGCTGGCGTCGGGCTTCACGCACTTCCAGCAGTCCGGCACCGGCGCGATCCGCAAGTACTACAACTACTTCCGGGTCACCCCGATGCTCGCGCCCCTCGATGAGCTCGGCGGGCTGTGGGAGATCGAGGAGGAGAGCGCCGAGCCCGGCTGGTACGCGGCCACGACCGCGTCGGGGATCCGGTGCGAGGTGACGGTCGGTCCGAAGAGCGCGGTGCACCGCTACACGTTCCCCCGCCACCACGACGCCCGGCTCGTGATCGACTTCTCCCTCGGCGGTCTGACGATCCCGCACGGGCGGACCGTCCCGCTGCGCGCCCACCTGCACGCCATCGCCCCCGGGGTGGCGCAGGGCGAGATCGTCGTCGAAGGCGCACCGCTCGCCGTGCACGTCGAGTGCGACGCGACGCAGTGGCGGCAGATGCTCTGGTACGACCGCCGGCTGATGCCCGGTGGCACGAGGCTCGACTTCGACTACATCCGCCCGACGACGCTGCGCCCGTTCGGTCTGATGTGGGCCGGCCCCACCGAACCCGGCCAGGTGGTCGAGCTGCGCTTCGGCTTCTCGCTGCGCGGGGTGGACCAGGCCGAGGCGAACCTCTACCGGGACTGCGGGCCCGGCCCGTCGAGCTTCGAGTCCAGGCGGCTGGCCACGTCGGACACCTGGCGCGAGCACCTCGACGCGATCAGCGTCGACACCTCCTCGAAGGACCGTCAGACGGTCTTCTCGACGGCCCTCTACCACTCGCTCATCAAGCCGTGCATGGCCCCCGGCGAGAGCCCGTTCTGGCCGGCGAGCGGTGCGTTCGCGTTCGACATCGCGACCATGTGGGACATCTACCGGACCCAGCTGCCGCTGCTCACCGCGCTGCTGCCCGAGCGGGCGGTCGAGCTCGCGCAGGCCTTGCTGTACATCTCCGAGGAGGAGGGGAACCTGCCGATCGGCTACCGGATGGCCCGTGGTGCGGACCAGTTCTCCCGGCAGGCGAGCGCGCTGGCCCACACGTTCCTGGCCGACCTGTGCCAGCTCGGTCTTGGGCTCGACTGGGACTGGGCGCTGGTGCACATGCACACCGACCTGCGCCGCATGTACGGCGAGGATTTCCTGCAGCGCGGCGAGGTCCACCCGATCAGCCACACGCTCGACCTCGCGTTCGGGTACTGGTGCACCTCGAAGATCGCCGACCATGTCGGCGACCCCGCCCTCGTCGCGGAGTTCGCCCCGCTGGCCGCGCAATGGGCGAACGCCTTCGACCCCGCGACCGGGCTGCTCAAGGACTCGACCTTCTACGAGGGCGGCAAGTGGAACTACTCGTTCCGCCTCGTCCACGACATGGCCGCCCGGATCGCCCTCGCAGGCGGCGAGGAAGCCTTCGTCTGGCTGCTCGACCAGTTCTTCGGGTTCGGAGCGCCTGCCGTCACCCAGCCCGGCGTGCGTCCGGGCGTCGCGGAGATGGCGCGTGGCTACGCCCTCAACCGGTTCGAGGGACTGAACAACGAACCGGACATGGAGGCGCCCTGGGCCTACCAGTACGCCGGCCGACCGGACCGCACCGCCGACGTCGTGCATGCGATCGTGCACAACCAGTTCGGGACGGGCCGCGGCGGGCTGCCCGGGAACGACGACTCGGGGGGCCTGAGCTCCTGGTACGTCTGGGCGACCCTCGGCCTGTTCCCGGTCGCCGGCCAGAACCTGTTCCTGATCAACGCGCCGGCGTGGCGCGAGTCACGGACCCGCGTGAGCGGCGGGACGATGACGATCGCGACCTCCGGTTTCGTCGAACCCGCACCAGGCGATCCCGTCCAGTACGTGCAGTCCGTCGAGCTCGACGGCGTACCGCTCGAGCGCACCTGGCTGACCGGGAACGAGCTGCACCGCGGCGGGCGCCTGCTGATCGAGCTCGGGCCGGTTCCCGGCACCTGGGGGACCGGCATCCGCCCACCATCCGCCTCGACCTCCGACCTCCCGCTCTGAACCCGCTCCAACTCTGAACCCTCCCCGCTCTGAACCCACAGGAGTGAGCCCATGACCACGCAGCCGAACAACCGCATGGTGATCATCGTCCGAGCCGACCCGGTGATCTGCGGGCACTCCGGGGAGGCGCGCAACCTCGCCGAGGCCGCCCTGGACCGGGGCTTCGACGAGGTGCGCATCATCACCTGGCCGATCGACAGACTTCAGCAGACCGGCCTGCCGCTCAAGCCGTTGGACCGCGTGCTGCCCTACTCCGCGGGCATCATCGTGGAGCGACCGGAGCCGGTGGGCGACTACAAGGTGCCCGACGGGCGCTACCTGGCGGGCCTGACCGGCCGGCTGGTCGAGCTGTTCACCGACGGCGTCCCGACGGTGTGCATCTCGCTGTACCTGAGCCCGCACGCGATCGCGGTGGCCGACGCCGTCCGGGTCGCGCAGAGCACCGGACTGCCGGTCAACGTCACGACCGTGGCAGAGGCTGTCGGGTCGGACGTCACGAACGTCGTGCGGTCCTGCCTTGAGGAGGAGCGCTGGGGGGCGGCGGCGCACGTGCTGTCGAGCTACCTGGCCCATGACGTATGCCTCGCGGTCTCGCAGTACACGCGAGAGATCATCCTCGCCGAGGCGGCGGAGCTCGACGCGCGGCACGGGACCACGTTCGCCGAGCGGTGCCGGGACCGGGTCGCCGTGTCCTACCCGGCGATCGACGTCGGCTCCTATCTGCACCTCGACCCGCTCGAGACCGAGAGCCTGCTGACGCGCCGGAGCCTGACCCGCGACGGCTACGTCCTCTTCCTGTCCCGACTCGCGCACGCGAAGGGGGTCGACGACCTGATCGCCGGATTCGAGCGGAGCCACTCCCCGGCGGCGATGCGACTCGTCATCGCCGGGAACGGGCCCGACGCCGGCCGGCTGCGCGACCTCGCGGCAGCCTCGCCGCTCGCGGACCGGATCACGTTCCTCGACGACGTCGACGACTCGGAGAAGGCACACCTGATGGCCGGCTCCGCGGCGTACGTCCTGCCGAGCAAACCGCGGCCCGAGTTCGTCGAGACGTTCGGCATCGCCCTGGTGGAGAAGATGCTGGCCGGCGGCGGGCCGGTCATCACGACCGAGACCGGCGGGATCGGCGAGGCCGTCGGCGACTGCGCGATCTTCGTGCCGGTCGACGACCCCGACGCGATCGCGGCGGCCCTCGACCGGGTGTTCACGATGTCCGCCGACGAGCGAGACGGCCTGGAACGGCGGGCCCGGGTGCACGCGATGCAGTTCGACCGGGCCGTCGTGCTCGACCGCCTGCTGGAACGGGTGCACGTCGAGCCGGTGATGCGGGTCGCGGTGGGCATGATCTGACCCCTGCGATAACGCATCCAGGCGACGGCCCCTCCCGATACTGTCCAGGTGACACCGGGAGGGGCCATGCTCGTGAAGCCTGACATGGTGCCCAGGTTCGTCGTCCCGCCGGGTTTCGACGCGATCTGTGCCGACAACCTCCTCGACACTCCTGGGTCGATCATCTTCTTCAAGGACCTGCGCAGCAGGTTCCTCAGGGTCAGCGTGGACTGCGCCGACCTGACCGGCCGCACCCCGGACGAGATGATCGGGCTCACCGACTTCGACCTGCCCGACCGCTCCGAAACCCGCGTCCATGCCCACGAGCTCTTTGCCGATGAGCAGCGCATCATCGCCACCGGTGAGCCGATGATCAACAAGGTGGAGGTCGACCGGCTGGCCGACCTGCCCGGCACCTGGGTCGAGACCAGCAAGTTCCCACTGCGTGACTTTGACGGCAGGATCATCGGAACCTTCGGCTTCTCCCATGACGTCACCCGGTGGGAGGTCGCCAAGCACGAGCTCGCGCGGGTCGCAGCGGCGTCCGAGGACGCCCACGCCGCTCTGCGGGTGGTCGAGGACCAGCTGCGGGCCGTCCTGAACGGCTCGACGGACGCGATCGCCAGGTACGACCGGGAGCTGCGCTACCAGTACATCAACCCCGCCGGGGAGCGGTCCCGCGGCTCGACGATCGCCGCGCTGACCGGTCGTACGGACCGGGAGACCGGGATGGCGCAGAGCTCACTGGAGGTGTACGAACCGGCCCTGCGGCGGGTGCTCGAGACCGGTGAGCCCAGCGAGGTCGAGTTCAGCGTGCAGGATCTCCGCACGGACGAGGACACGTGGTTCCACGTCTCCCTGTCGCCCGACCGCGACGCCGCCGGGCTGGTCGTCGGAGTGCTGACGTCGATGCGGGACATCACCGAGATCAAGCGTGCCGCGCAGTTCCTCGCCCACCAGGCCACGCACGACTCTCTGACCGGCCTGGCGAACCGGTACCTGCTGACGGACCGGCTGAACGAAGCCCTCGGGCGGATGGAGCGACACCCCAGCCGCCTCGTCCTGTTCTTCGTGGACCTCGACCACTTCAAGGCCGTCAACGACACCTACGGTCACGAGACCGGTGACCGCGTGCTCGTCGCCGTCGCGCGCCGGTTGCAGCAGGTCGCACGCCGGGAGGACACCGTCGCCCGGCTGGGCGGGGACGAGTTCATCGTGCTGTGCGAGCAGGTCGTGACCGACGACGACGTCCTCGTGATCGCCGACCGGGTCGTGCGGGCCGTGGGTGAGCCGTTCGACGACGGTGCCAGGACGCTCCCCCTGTCGGCGAGCGTGGGTGCGGTGGTCACGGATGACCCGCAGTCGGCGGCGTCCTGGCTGCTGCACAGCGCGGACTCCGCGATGTACCGGGCCAAGGACCGCGGCCGCAACCGCTTCGAGATCTTCGATCCGCGGGCCCCCGGTGACGCTTCTTGACGACTAGCCGAGCGGTGCGGCCGGCAGGTCTTCCTCCTCGGTGCGTCCGCCGCGGGCGGTGAGCAGGCTGAGCCGGACCAGGTCGTCCCCGCGCAGCCCGGGCCAGCCGTGCACGATCGCCCGCCAGGGCGCGGGTACCGCGGAGGCTCCCCAGCGGGCACCGAGCAGGCCACCGGCGATGGCGGCGACGGTGTCGGTGTCCCGGCCCCCGCGCACCGCGGACTCCAGGGCGCGCGGCAGGTGCTGGGCCGGGTCCTGCGCCGGGACGGCGGTCCGCGCGATCGCCGACCAGGCACCCTGCAGCGCCTGGACGACCCAGCCGTTCTTGTCGAAGTGGGCCGGCGGATTGGCCTCGGCCTCGTCGAGCCGCGACGCCCAGACGGCGCGGCGGTCGGCCGGCAGGGTCTCCAGCGCGAGCCGCAGCCCATCGAACGTGCCATGCAGCACGGCGTGCCGGATCGCCAGGCACCACAGTGCGCAGGCCTCGCCCGCCTCCGGGTCGAAGTGGGTGAGCGCGGAGAGCGCGTGCGCGGCCTCGACGAGCCCGGCGGGGTCGTCGAGATAGGCCAGCGCGACCGGCGCCGTCCGCATCAGCGACCCGTTGCCGCCGGACCTGCCGTTGCGGGCGTGGTGCGCGGCCGCCGCGGCGATCAGCGCCTCGCCGGTCAGCGCCGAACCCGCCGTGGCGTTGCCCGCGGCGGACAGCACCGACCGCGTCTGGATCCCGACGTCCGCGGCCTTCCGTGCCCAACCGGCCCAGCGGACGGCGATCGCGTCCAGGGACGCACCGGAGCGCAGGTCCGACCCCGTCGCGGCGACCTCGGCGATCGCCACCGCCATGGACGTGTCGTCGGTCCACTCCCCCGGCGCCCAGCCGAAGCCGCCGCCGCCCACCATGGCGACCTCGGTGCGCTCGGCCAGCGGGGGTCCGAACTCGTAGCCCGCGCCGAGCGCGTCGCCGCACGAGGTCGCGAGGAGCGCCCCCGCCACGCGGTCGAGCTGTGCCCCGGTCAGTTCGAGCGTCTGCGAAGTGGTCATGGCGCCGGATCGTACGTGGCGGGGCCGGCCGGAGAGACCCGGAGGGTCGCGGTGCCGTGCGCCGGGACGTCCGCCGAGATGGTGCTCCCGACCTGGGTTGACGCCTTGGTCCACAGATCCGTGACCTCGTAGCCGGTATCGGACGCGGGCAGCCCGACCTGCGACGCGGTCGTCGAGATCACCGCCGGAACGCTGAGGCGGTTCAGCAGCGCCAGAGCCACGTCGCCGTCGGCCAACCCCTTCGCGAACACCTCCGAGGAGCCGTCGTCCGCGATCTTCACGCCCTGCTTGCCCAGGGGGTCCTGATCGATCGCGATGAGGTCCCGGTTGCTCAGCAGGTCGACGTACCGCTGGTCCGTGGTGCGGGCGTCGGCACCCATGATGAGCGGCGCGGCCATGATCGCCCACAGCGCGAGGTGCGACCTGGACTCCTCGTCCGAGAGCCCCGGACCGAACGTGCCCGGCGCCACCCCGACCTCGAGCATGTCGGGATCGTTCCAGTGCCCCGGTCCGGCGTACGCGGTGTAGCCCAACTGGCTGTCTACGTGGTTGACGACTCCGTGGCCGGCCTTGTCCCACACATTCTCGATGTCGCCCGAGGTCCGCCACAGGTTCGACGTCGCGCTCCAGTCGGTCGGGACCTTGTCTTCCGGATTGATGCTGTAGACGATCTTGCGGTTCGTGTTCGCAGTCGCCCGTACCAGCTCGTCCCGCATGAGGTTGAACGCCGTCACCCGCACGAGACCCTGGTCGCTCGCGCGGCACCAGTCGTACTTGAGGTAGTCGACGTCCCACGAGACGAAGGTCTCCGCGTCAGTGCGCTCATGGCCCCAGCTGCCGGTCGACCCGGGGTAGCCCCCGTAGATCTGGGCGCAGCTGCGCGCACCCGGGTTGGCGTAGATCCCGAGCTTCAGACCCTGGCTGTGCACGTACGCCGCGAGACCTTTGATCCCGCTCGGGAAGCGGTTCTCGTCGGCCCGAAGGCGCCCGTCAGCGTCGCGGGAGGGCGCCTGCCAGCAGTCGTCGATGACGACGTACTCGTAGCCGGCGTCCTTCAGCCCACGGGCGACGATCGCGTCGACCGTCTGCCTGATCAACAGCTCGCTGATCGTGCAGTTGAACTGGTTCCAGCTGTTCCATCCCATCGGCGGGGTCAGCGCCAAGTTGGTGGGGACGGGCGGCTCCGGGGACGGCGGCACGCTCGCGGTGACCAGGAGCGCGGCGGTGCCGGTGGCGGCTCCGTCGGTGCCGGTCACCGTGTGGTCCCCCTCGGAGGTGGGCGAGCAGACCGCCGTCGTGCACTGGGCGCGGTCACCGTCGACGTCGAAGGTGGTCACGGTCGTGACGTCGCCGAGAGAGTTGCCGAACGCATCGACACCTTGGGCGGTGTAGGCCCGCGCGGCGCCGACGGCGACGGTGGCCCACGGCGGCGCGAGCACCAGGTGCTCCAGGGCTCCGGCGCTCACCGTGACGGTACCCGAGCCCGTGATGCCGGGGCTGGCGGCGTCCCTGGCCACGACCGTACGGGATCCGGCGGTCACCAAGATCGCGCCCGACGGCGGGCTGAAGGTGACCGTGCCCCCGGCGGTGGCCACAAAGGTGTAGGTGGCGGGCTCGAAGGCTACCGACGCCCCGGTGTCCGAGCTGGAGAACGCCACCGTGCCGCGGTACCCCGTGGCGGTGTTGTTCCACGCGTCGCGCGCCCGCACGCTGAATCCGAAGCGCATCCCCGCCGTCACCCCCGCGGGGGCCGTCACCGCGAGCGAGGCGGCGGGGCCGGCCACCACCTTCAGCACCGGTTGGACCGCGAGGGATGAGCCGCCGGCCGTCGCGTAGAACGTGTAGGAGCGCGCGGTGCGCGGTACGGTCACACCGGCGTAGGTCACGGAGAAGGACCGGCCGGCCGGGCAGCTCACCGTGACGTTGATCCGCGTGCCGGGCGAGTCACCGGGATAGCTCGAGTTGGTGACGGTCGTGAACGGCGACGGGGAGAGCGCGGCGGAACTGCAGGTGAGCCGCTGGACCGTCACGTTGGCACCCGCGGGAATCGGGCGGAACCCCGTTCCCGGCGCACCCGAGGTGGGCACCAGCACCGCGACGGTGCCCGATACCGCGCGCGTGCTCGGCGCGGTGTAGCGGAGCGTGATCGTATGTCCCGACGTGCCCGCGGCGACCGATGTCGACGAGCCCGGGGCGATCGCGATCGTCGTCGTCCCCGGCCCCGTCGCCGCGTCGGCCGTCGGCGCGCCGAGCAGGCCTAGTCCGCCGAGCAGGCCTAGTCCAGCGAGGGCGAGCGCCACACCTGCCCATGCGAGCCGACGTCGTCCCGGCACGACCCGGTCGACATCGCCAGCACCCATGGTGCGCTCCTTCGCCGAACGACGTCGCCGCGAGTGGCCTCGTCGCGGGCAGAGATCTCATCGCAAGCAGCGATCAAGCATGGCAGCGTGCAATTGCGCTCGTCAAGGCGGCGCTCCTCGAAGGAACTCGTCCGCCGGGTGACCCGCGGGACGACGTCAGCGTCCGCAGGCGTAGCCCTGCATGCCGCGCGGGTTCGCGCCGGCGGCGAGGACCCCGGTCGCGGGATCCCTGGTCACCGCGCACATCCGGCCCAGGCTCCACGCACCGGACAGCCGCACGTCGTGGCCACGGGCCGACAGTGCCGCCACGACCGCCTCGTCGAGCCGGTCCTCGACGACCAGGACGCCCGGCTCGACCTCCCGCGGGTAGAACGAGCCCGGCAGGCTCGCCGTGTGCCAGGTCGGGGCGTCGATCGCCTCCTGCAGGGACACCCCGCCGATCAGGTGCCGCAGCAGGAAGAGCAGCTGCCACTGGTCCTGCTGGTCACCGCCCGGCGAGCCGCACGCGAGTACCGGCTCGCCGTCGCGGTGCACCAGGGTGGGGGTGAGCGTCGTGCGCGGGCGACGCCCGGGCGCGAGGGACGACGCCAGACCCTCCTCGAGCCAGCACATCTGCAGCCGCGAACCGAGCGGGAACCCGAGCTCGGGGACGGTCGGCGAGCTCTGCAGCCAGCCGCCGCTCGGCGTCGCCGAGACCATGTTTCCGCACCGGTCCACCACGTCGACGTGGCACGTGTCGCCGCGAGTCACCCCGTCCGGCTCCACAGTCGGCTCCCCGGTCGTCGTATCCCGGGGCGGACGAGCGGGCAGCGCCCGGTCCCGCAGGTGTTCCGCCAGGCGCGGGACGCGACCGTCCGGGCTGCCCGGTCGCACCTCGTGGGAGGCCCGGTCCCCCACCAGCCGGGCCCGGCCGACGGCGTACTCGGTCGACAGCAGCGTCCTCAGCGGCACGTCCGAGCCGTCGCCGTACCAGGCCTCCCGGTCCGCGAACGCCAGCTTGAGCGCCTCGGCGATCGCGTGGATGCCGTGGGCGGTCGAGGGATTCAGCGCCTGCGGGTCGCCCAGCGCGTCGAGCACCGTCATCGTCTGCAGGAGGACCGGCCCCTGCCCCCAGGGCGCCGTCTTGGCGACGGAGAACCCGTGCCAGTCCAGGGTCACCGGCTCCTCCCAGGTCGCCGAGAACGCCGCCAGGTCGTCGCCCGTGACCAGGCCCGGGTGGGACCGGCCCGAGGAGTCCCGGAACGCGAGCCGCGAGAACCGGTCGACGGCGTCCGCGACGAAACCCTGGCTCCAGGCCCGTCGCGCCGCGTCGATCTGCGCGACCCGGTCCGCACCCGCCGCCCGACCATGGTCGACGAGTCTCATAAGAGTCGTCGCATACATAGGATTGGCGAACATCGATCCGGGCACCGGCGCCTTGCCGTCGCGCAGCCACAGCTCGGCGGACGACGGCCAGTGGTCCCCGAACAGCCTCTGCACGCTCGCCACGGTCGCGCACACGCGCGCTCCGAGCGGATGTCCCCCGCCGGCGTAGCCGATCGCGGGCTCGAGGACCTCCTCGAGCGACTGCGTGCCGTGGTCCCGCAGCATCAGCAGCCAGGCGTCGACGGCGCCCGGGACCGCCGCCGCCAGCGGGCCGGAACCCGGGATGAGGTCGAACCCCAACGACGTGAAGTGCTCGATCGTCGCGCCGACCGGCGCGGGCCCCTGGCCGGCCAGGACCCGCGGCGCCGGATCGCCGGCGGTCGCGATGATCGCCGGCACCTCACCGCCGGGTCCGTTCAGGTGCGGCTCCACCACGTGCAGCACGAACCCGGCGGTGACCGCGGCGTCGAACGCGTTGCCCCCGCGCTCGAGCGCCCGCATCGCGCACTGGGACGCGATCCAGTGCGTCGACGACGCCATACCGAAGGTGCCCTGGAGGGTCGGCCTGGTGGTGAACGTCATCGCAGCGTGGAGGCGGAGGTCAGGCGGCGGTGGGCTTCTCGAGCACCGCGTTCGGGTGATGGGTGCGCACCGACGAGACCCGCCAGGGGTCCGGGAACAAGGCGAGCAGCTCGCCGTCCTCGCGGGCCAGCACCTCGACCCCGCGCTCGGCGCCGATCACCTTGGCCCACTCCCGGGTGGTGCGCAGCGCGATCGTGTAGCCCAGCCGGTCCAGGTACACCGGGGAGTTGAACTCCGTCGCCATCCGGTGCTCGGCGACCTCGAACTGCATGGGCCCGACGGCGGCGAGCACCGGCGCCTGGTCCCCGCGCAGGTCCGAGCGCAGCACCTGCACGACCCCCTCGGCCTCCAGCTGGGCGACCCCGCGGCGGAACTGCTTGTACTTGCCGGCGTCCTTCGCGCGCACGACGGCGAAGTGCTCCGGGGCGAACGTCGGCAGCGGCGGGTACTCCACCTTCTTGTCCAGGTAGAGCGTGTCGCCGACCCGCAGGTCCGCGCCGTTCACCAGCCCGACGACGTCCCCCGGGTAGGCGGTGTCGATCACGGTCCGCTCGCGGCCGAAGGCCTGCTGGGCGTACTTGGTCGCGAACGGGCGCCCGGTGCGCCCGTGGGTGACGACCATCCCGCGCTCGAACATCCCGGAGCACACCCGGATGAACGCGAGCCGGTCGCGGTGGGAGGTGTCCATGCCGGCCTGCATCTTGAACACGAACGCGCTGAACGGATCGTCCACCGCGCGGGGCTCACCGCCGACGGCGGGCCGCGGACCGGGAGACGGGGCGACGTCGACCAGCACGTCCAGCAGCGCGTGCACCCCGAAGTTGCGCACCGCCGAGGCGAACAGCACCGGGGTGGAGATCCCGGCCAGGAAAGACTCGGGATCGTAGTCCTGACCGGACGCGCCCAGCAGTTCGCTCTCCTCCACGGCGGTGTCCCAGGCGGCGCCCTCCTGCGCGGCGGCCGCCGCGGGCGGCAGGACGTCCTCGGGTGCGACATGGGCGCCACCGCTGGTCGGCGTGAACCGGACGTAGTTCCCGCTGCTCCGGTCGACCACCCCGCGGAAGTCCCCCGCGACCCCCACCGGCCAGGTGAGCGGCGTGGGCTCCAGCCCGGTCTTCTCGGTGATCTCGTCCATCAGTGCGAGCGCGTCCAGGCCGGGCCGGTCCCACTTGTTGATGATCGTGATGAGCGGGATGCCGCGGTGCTTGCACACGGCGAACAGCTTCATCGTCTGGGCCTCGAGCCCCTTGGCCGCGTCGATCAGCATCACGGCCGCGTCCACCGCGGAGAGCACCCGGTAGGTGTCCTCGGAGAAGTCGGCGTGCCCCGGGGTGTCGAGCAGGTTGATGACGGTGTCGCGGTAGGAGAACTGGAGTGACGCGGACGTGATCGAGATGCCGCGGGCCTGCTCCATCTCCATCCAGTCCGAGACCGTGTGCCGGCGCCCGCTCTTGCCGTTGATGTGCCCCGCCTCGGTGATGGCGTGGGCGTGCAGGGCAAGTGCCTCGGTCAGCGTGGACTTCCCCGCGTCGGGGTGGCTGATCACTGCGAACGACCGGCGGCGGGCCGCCTCCTGGCCGACGTCGAGGTCCTGGACAACGCTCGTGGTGCCGTGCCGCACTCAGACTCCTCAGGTGATGGTCGATCGCTGTGACGCCGTTCGGCAGACGCCGGCGACGTCCGCACCCGGGCGGACGCCGCGGTCGCTGCGACGCGTGGGCGCAGCCGGTCGACCCCTTCATTGTGCCGGACGCTCCGCACGGACCCGCCCCGAGCCCTTGATGTGATCTATGGGGCGTTGGGGCATCATAGAAATCGTGACCAGCGAAAAGACAGAAACCCCGGGTGGGTTGCACGAGCAGGTGCTGTCCCGGCTCGGGCCCGCGCTCGTGTCCGGCGAGCACGCCGAGGGCACCGTGCTGAGGATCGACGAGATCGCGCAGAGCAACGGCGTCTCGCGAACCGTCGCGCGGGACGTCATCAAGGTGCTCGAGTCGCTGCATCTCGTCTCGACCCGGCGCAGCGTGGGGGTCACCGTGCGGCCACGCGGCGAGTGGAACGTGTTCGACCCGCGGCTGATCCGCTGGCGGCTGGCGGGACCCGACCGGGCCCGACAGCTCCGGTCGCTGAGCGAGCTGCGGCACGGCGTCGAACCCGTTGCCGCGGCGCTCGCGGCCACCCACGCGCTGCCCGAGCACATCGGCACGCTGACGGCGGCCGTCATCGGGATGTCGGTCACGGGACGGCAGGGCGACCTGGAGGCCTACCTCGAGCACGACACGGCGTTCCACTGCGCGCTGCTCGCCGCCTCCGGCAACGACATGTTCGCGGCCCTGGCGTCGGTGGTCAGCGAGGTGCTCGCGGGCCGGACGCACCACGACCTGATGCCGGAGCACCCCGAGCCCGCGGCGATCCGCCTGCACGGCGACGTGGCCCAGGCGATCGCCTCGGGCGACGCGAGCGGTGCGGAGCGTGCGATGCGCGCGATCGTGGACGAGGCGACCGAGGCGATGGAAGCGGCCTTCCCCGCGAGCTGACAGGCGCCGCGGACCGACGACGACGAGGGCCCGCCGCCTGCATCGCTGCAGGTGGCGGGCCCTCGTCGGGTCAACCGGTCACACGACGAGCCCGAGCAGCAGCACGAACACCAGCCCGGAGACCGAGATCAGCGTCTCCATCACCGACCAGCTCCGGATGGTCTCCCCCACGCTCAGGCCGAAGTACTCCTTGACGAGCCAGAAGCCGGCGTCGTTCACGTGGCTGAAGAACAGCGAGCCGGCGCCGATGGCGAGCACCAGCAGCGAGGTCTGCCCGGTCGACATCGTCAGGGCGAGCGGCGCGAGGATCCCGGACGCCGTGACGGTCGCAACGGTGGCCGAGCCGGTGGCGAGGCGGATCAGCACGGCCACCACCCAGGCAAGGAGCAGCGGCGAGAGGCTGCTGTGCGCGATCGCGTGCGCCAGCACGCCACCGATCCCGGTGTCGACCAGGGTCTGCTTGAAGCCGCCACCGGCGGCCACGATCAGCAGGATGCCAGCGATGGGCGGCAGGGACTTCTCCAGCGACGTCGAGAGCTGCTTGCGGTTCATCCCTGAGCCGCGCCCGAACGTGACCATCGCGACGAGCACGGCCAGCAGCAGCGCGATGAGCGGGGTGCCGAGGAAGTCGAGCGCGGTCCGCAGGGTGGCGCCCTCGGCGAGGAAGATGTCCACGAGCGCCTTGCCCAGCATGAGCACGACCGGCAGCAGGACGGTGAACAGCGTCGTGCCGAAGCTCGGCCGACGGGTCGCGCCGCTCGTGGGAGCGTCGGTGGCGACCTCGGTGCCGCTGGCAGCCCCGCCGGACCTGGTCGCGACCGGTGCGCCGCTCGGGACGAACAGCGCCGGGGCCGAGACCGGCACCCAGCGGGCGGCGAACCGGGCGAACGTCGGACCCGAGAGGGCGACGACGGGGATCGCGATGAGCACGCCGAAGGCCATGGTGACGCCGAGGTTGGCGTTCAGCGCGGCGACCGCGACGAGCGGGCCCGGGTGCGGGGGAACCAGGCCGTGCATGACCGACAGGCCGGCGAGGGCCGGGATGCCGACGCGCATCAGCGGCAGGTTCGCGCGGCGCGCTACCAGCAGGATCACCGGCATCAGCAGGACGAGGCCGATCTCGAAGAACATCGGCAGGCCGATGAGGGCACCGACCAGGGCCATCGCCCAGGGCAGGGCGCGCACGCTGGCCCGGTTGACGATCGTGTCGACGATCTGGTCGGCGCCGCCGGAGTCGGCGAGCAGCCGGCCGAACATCGCGCCGAGCGCGATCAGCACGCCGACGCCCGCGACCGTGGCGCCCACTCCCGTGCCGAAGCTGGTGAGCGCATCCGCGAACGGCACCCCCGCGAGTGCCCCGACGGTGAGGGAACCGATCGTCAGGGACAGGAAGGGGTGCAGCTTGAGCTGGGTGATCAGCAGCACGATGATCGCGATGCCCGTCAGTGCGGCCAGGATCAGTTGGGTGCTGCCGGCGTCGGTCAGCGCCGCCGCCGCGGCGGCGGCATGGATTGTCGGACTCATGAGCGAACTCCCGTGCGGATGAGGGTGGCGGTGAAACCGGCGACGATGGCGTCGACGGGGGCGGTGAGGTCGAGCACGTGCCCGTGCTCGTCCGGCTCGAGACGCTCGAGGGTCTCGAGCTGGGAGGTGATCAGCGACGCGGGCATGAAGTGCCCGGGCCGCTCGGCGACCCGCTGGGTGAGCACGGCGGGGTCGCCGTCCAGGTGCAAGAACTGCACCTCGGGGGCTGCGGCGCGCAGTACATCGCGGTAGCGCCGGCGCAGGGCCGAGCAGCCGACGACGGCGCCCGAGTCCTGGTGCTGGGCGAGCCAGGCGCCGATCGCGGCGAGCCAGGGCGCGCGGTCGTCGTCGTCCAGGGGGTGGCCCGAGGCCATCTTGGCGACGCTCGCGGGGCTGTGGAACGCGTCCGCGTCGGCGTACTCGATGCCGAGGTGGTCGGCGAGGGCCTGGCCGACCGTCGTCTTACCGGATCCGGCTACGCCCATCACGACCACGAGCGGTCGGCTGTTCTTGGTGGATTCGCTCATTGGGCGACTTCTCCTCGGCTCTGAGGTCCCTCGTGGGGAGCGGGCCTGCGGTGGCCATGGGCATTTCTAGATCACATCAACGGCTGTGTCAACTTGCTTTCGTAGCATGAAGAGATCATCGTGTGGTGTGGCCGTCGACGGCCCGATCCCCTTGCGGGGACCTCAACGCTGAGGAGCGTCAGGCTTAACGGTTCCCCACGGATGGATCCGGGGGATTGCCAGCTCAGACCGCAACCGCAACCGACCCGGAGGGTGGTATCAGGTGTCTTACGTCGTCAACACTGGTGTGGCCCCGTTCTGCCACAGCCAGGATCACCCTGGCAGCGTTCACGTCCCGGCCCGCGGTGAAGCCACAGGTCGAGCACGTGAAGATTCGTTGACCCAGTTCGAGGTGCCGCTTGGCTCTC
>NZ_DATCNW010000261.1:0-16785 GCF_036565025.1 Pengzhenrongella sp. | reverse complement strand
CGACGGCGGCCTTCGCGTCGCCGTCGCGCACGAGCGGGGTGACGATCTCGATGGCGGTGACCGGCGCCGACTTCGCGGCGACCTTCGCGTCGCGGTAGCGGGCGAACGAGTACGCGCCGAGCAGCGCGCCCTCGGCGACGGCGGCGAGGTGCGCCACGCCGTCGGCCGGCAGGGCGAGCGCGACGGACGCCGAGCCGGCGAGCTCGCGGGTCGCGGCACCGGCCGCGCGGCGCAGGGTCTCCGGGTCGTAGCTGTCGGACTGCTTGCCGAGGCCGGTGAGCACGAGCACCGGAGCGGTGATCTCACCCGCCGTCGGGACCTTGCGCACCTCGTCCGCCGCGCCGGTGATGCCGAGCGTCACCGCGGTGCGCGAGATGAGGGAGCGCAGCGCGACGGGTAGCGCGTCGGCGCCCACCAGCACGACGCCGTCGTCGGTCGAGGCCGTCGCGACGACGAGTGCGTCGGCGACGAGAAGGGCGGGGTCCTTGGATGTCAGGGTCAGAGGCACCCGACGATCGTAGTCGCCGCGTCGCCGCTAGCCTGGGGCACCGTGACCATCCCTCTCGCGTTCGCCGTCGCCGCCCTCGCGTTGGGGTTGGCACTGTGGGCGGTCGTGTTCGCCATCCGGGACCGTGCCGTGGTGCTGCGCCAGCTCTGGGGCGCCGCCGTCGTGGAGGTCGCGATCGTGGTGGAGGCGGTGGTCGCTCTCGTACTGGTGGTGGGCGGCGCCCAGCCGCACGAGCCTGCGGTGTTCTGGGGGTACGTGGTGGCCACCCTGATCATGCTGCCCCTCGCGGCGGCCTGGGCGTTCGCGGAGCGGACCCGGTGGAGTTCGGTGGTGCTGGTCATCGCGGCCGTGACGGTCGCGTTCTTGCAGCTACGGCTGCTCCAGGTCTGGGGGACGCAGTGAGCGGTGGGGGACTGGCCGATGGGACCGACGGCACGGTGCGCGGCGCGGAGGGCGGCGCGGCCGGTGGCGGTGCGGCTGGCGGTGATGCGGCTGCCGGTGGTGCGGCGCGCGGTGCGGGCGGTGGCCCGCCGACGACCGCGAGCGGCCCGGGCCGGGTCCTGGTGGCCGTCTACGCGCTGTTCGCGCTCGCGGCGAGCGCCCGCGCGGGCTTCCAGCTGATCCTGAACTGGCACGAGGCCCCGCTCGCGTACGGGCTGTCCGCGCTGGCTGCGGTCGTGTACATCGTGGCGACGGTCGCCTTCGCGCGCGGTTCGCGGGGCCTCGCGACGGCAGCCGTCAGCGTCGAGCTGATCGGGGTGCTGGTCGTGGGTGCGTACTCGCTCGCGGACCCCGCCGCGTTCCCGCGCGCGACCGTCTGGTCGGGGTTCGGCCAGGGCTACGGCTACGTGCCGCTGGTCCTGCCCCTGCTCGGCCTGGCCTGGCTCCGCCGAACCCGCCCCCACCCCTAACCGCCACCCGCGTCAGACCCCACACCGCAGACTGCGCACATCCGTGCCGCCTGCGCACATCCGATGTACGCAGGCTGCGCCGATGTGCGCAGTCTGTGCGAACGGGCGCGAGTCCGGCCCGACGGCGACCCGCTGGCGGGGACACGGCGACCCGCTGGCGGGGACGCAACTGCTGGGCGTTCCCGCGGGAATGCGTTCGGACTGGGACGCTCCGGCAGGCGTATTCCTGCCCGGACTTCCGGCCGAGATATCGAGAGGTGACCGTTCTTGTCTCAAATGATGGGACCAAACGTTCCCGCGGAGACGGTCGGCGGGGCCCGGGCGGTCTGAGGCCCCAGCCCCGCCCGCGACTCGCTCCGCGGCGCCAGATCAGACCGAGCGTGGTCCATGGGGCGCACTGCGGCTGACACGTCGAGGGGGTGAGAGTTGTCAGGGTGAGCGCGGGCTGTGGGCCGCGCAGCGGCTGACACGTTCGGGGGGACGTGGGGCGGAAGCTGGGCTGCCGGGACCGGGTGTGTGGCACCCGCGCTAAGTTGGCTGCGTGTATCCCCTGCTCTTCGACCTCGTCTTTCGCCGGATGGACCCGGAGCGCGCGCACGAGCGCGGCTTCCGGGCGATCCGCCTCGCCGCCGCCGTGCCCCCGCTCGCCGCGGTCCTGCGCCGCGCGCTCGCGCCCGGAACGAGCGGGCGGGTCCGCGCGCTCGGCCTCGACTTCCCGGCCCCGTTCGGCGTCGCGGCGGGCTTCGACAAGAACGCCGTCGGGGTGCGCGGGCTGACGATGCTCGGCTTCGCGTTCGTCGAGGTCGGCACCATCACCGCGCACGGCCAGCCCGGCAACCCCCGGCCCCGGTTGTGGCGCGAGCTCGACCAGCGAGCGGTGCGCAACGCGATGGGCTTCAACAACGAGGGCGCCGCGGCCGTCGCCGCGCGGCTGCGGAGCCTGCGGGCCACGCCGGCCGGCCGGGCGCTCGTCGTCGGCGTCAACATCGGCAAGACCAAGGTGACCCCGGCCGCCGACGCGGCCGCCGACTACGCCACGAGCGCCGGGCTGCTCGCCCCGTACGCGGACTACCTGGTGGTCAACGTCTCCTCGCCGAACACCCCCGGCCTGCGCGACCTGCAGTCCGTCGACACGCTGCGCCCGATCCTCACCGCGGTCCGCGAGGCGGCCGACGCCGCCCCGGCACCCCGGGGCCGCCCGCGGGTCCCGCTCCTGGTCAAGATCGCCCCCGACCTGTCCGACGACGACATCGACGCGATCGCCGACCTGGCCCTCGAGCTCGGCCTCGACGGCGTCGTCGCGGTGAACACGACGATCGCGCACACCCGCGGTGCGGGCGGCCTGTCCGGGCCGCCGCTGCTGCACCGGGGCCTCGACGTCGTCGCCCGGCTGCGGACCAGGCTCGGATCCGATCCGGTCATCATCGGCGTCGGCGGGATCACGACGGCGGGCGACGCGCGGGAGTACCTCGCGGTCGGCGCGACCCTCGTACAGGGCTACACCGGCTTCATCTACCAGGGCCCGTTCTGGGCCTCCCGGATCAACCGCGCGCTCGCCGCCGACGCGGCTCGGGCGCGCACGGAGGTGGCGGCATGATCCGCGCGCAGTGGGAATGGGCGTTCGACGACGCCGAGGGTCGCCTGCTCGACCGGCCGATCAGCCCGGTCTTCAGCAACCAGTACGACGCCGAGCAGTGGCTCGGCGAGCACTGGCGCGACCTTGCCAGGCAGGACACCGCCGTCGCGCGGCTCATGCACGACGGCACGCAGGCCGCGGCACCGGTCGCGATGCGGATCCACTGATCACCCGCTGACCCCCGGCTCCACCGAACGACCCCACCGAACGACCCCACCGCCGCGAAGCCGATCCCCCCACGTGCCCTCAAACCGCCAACGTCCGAGCGCTGACGTCCTATAGGACGTCAACGCTCGGACGTTGCGGGGTTTTGCGGGGTCAGCGACCCGCCGGCGGGGTGTCTGCCGGGGTCAGACCGGGCGGGTCTGCGGGGACCGCTCGGCCGTGACGCCGGGGTTGCGCTCGACCGAGTCGCCGAGCACGTCGTCGATGCGGGTCAGCAGCTCGGCCGGGATCGTGACCCCGGAGGCCTTGACGTTCTCGGCGACCTGCTCGGGCCGCGAGGCGCCGATCAGCGCGGCGGCGACGTTGTCGTTCTGCAGCACCCAGGCGACCGCGAGCTGGGCGAGGGACAGCTCGAGCTCGTCCGCGATCGGGCGCAGGTGCTGCACCCGGGTCAGGGTCTGCTCGTTCATGAAGCCGCTGATCGTGCTCGCGCCGCCCTTCTCGTCGGTCGCGCGCGAGCCCTCGGGGAGCGGCTGACCGGGCAGGTACTTGCCGGTGAGCACCCCCTGCGCGACGGGCGACCAGACGATCTGCGAGATGCCCAGCTCCTTCGACGCCGGGACGACCTCGTCCTCGATCACGCGCCACAGCATCGAGTACTGCGGCTGGCTCGAGATGAGCTGGAACCCGAGCTCCTTGCTCAGCGCGTGCCCGGCGCGCAGCTGCTCGGCGGTCCACTCGCTCACGCCGATGTACAGCGCCTTGCCCGACCGGACGACGTCGGCGAACGCCTGCATCGTTTCTTCCAGCGGCGTCTCGGTGTCGTACCGGTGCGCCTGGTACAGGTCGACGTGGTCGGTGCGCAGGCGCTTGAGGGACCCGTTGATCGACTCGAGGATGTGCTTGCGCGAGAGCCCGCTGTCGTTCGGGCCCTTCGGGCCGGTGGGCCAGTACACCTTGGTGAAGATCTCGACCGACTCTCGTCGCTCGCCCTTCAGCGCCTTGCCGAGCACGGTCTCCGCCATGGTGTTGGCGTAGACGTCCGCGGTGTCGAAGCTGGTGATGCCTGCGTCGAGGGCCGCGCGCACGCACGCGAGTGCGGTCTCGTTCTCGACCTGCGAGCCGTGCGTGAGCCAGTTGCCGTACGTGATCTCGGAGATCTTGAGTCCCGAGTTGCCAAGATAACGATGGTTGACCATGCAACGACCCTACGGCGCCGTGGTCGCGACTCGGTCGCGGTCCCGCACCGTGAAGCGCGGCAGGAGCTCGTGCACGAGCGGACCGATCAGCACCGCGTAGGCCAGCGTGCCCAGGCCGAGCGTCCCGCCGAGCAGCCATCCGCCGATGACCACCACCCCCTCGATCCCGAAGCGAACGAGGCGCACCGAGGCGCCGGTCCGGCCGACGATGCCGGTCATCAGCCCGTCCCGGGGGCCGGGGCCCAGCCGGGTCCCGATGTAGCACGCGGTCGCCACCCCGTTCGTAAGAATGCCGCCAGCCGTCAGCGCGACCGCACCCCACAGGGGCAGCGGCTCGATCAGGCGGGCCAGCGCGAGGAACGGGTCGACCAAGAGCCCGATGACGATGACGTTGGCGACCGTCCCCGACCCCGGCCGCTGGCGCAGCGGGATCCAGCCGATCAGCACCACGACGCTCAGGGTGATGGTCACCGTGCCGAAGCTCCAGCCGAGCTGGCGCGAGATGCCCTGGCTCAACACGTCCCACGGCATGTTCCCCAGACCCGCCCGCACCAGCATCGCGATCGACGCCGCGAACAGGACGAGACCGGCGACGAGCTGCAGGGAGCGGTGGGTCAGCCGGCGCGTAGCCCAGCGGGGGGCTCGGCCCTCCGCAGCTGGCGCGGCGATACCGGACGGGAAGACCACCGGTGGGCTCAGTTCGTTGTTCATGGCGTCATGATGTCCTTCGATTGGCATTGTGATCCATAGCCAGTTGGGAGACAGTGGCCTTATGGCTACCGGAGTGAGTGCGACATCGATCGAGCGACACATGGCCACCGGAACCCTCGTGCGCCTGCTCGGGACCTGGCGGCATGGCGGGTCTGCCTACCTCGCCCTCGCCGACGGCATCCGCCGCGCCGTCCTGGAAGGCACCATCCCGCTGCACACCCGCCTGCCCAGCGAGCGCGAGCTCGCCGACGCACTGGGGCTCTCCCGGACCACCACGAGCTCGGCCTACCAGCACCTGAGGGACGACGGCGTCCTGGCGAGCCGTCGCGGTTCAGGCACGGTCACCACCCTCCCGTCGGGTGCACGGACCATGCCTGCGACCCGCACCGAACCCGCGGCCGACGTCGTCGACCTCACGATGGCCGCATCGTCCGCCCCGGCGGGGACGCACCGGGCGTATGTCGCCGCGCTGCAGGAGCTGCCTCGGTACCTCCCCGGACGCGGCTACGAGTACTTCGGGCTCGATGTCCTGCGCGAGACTCTCGCTGCGCGGTACACCGAGCGCGGCACCCCCACCGCCCCCGACGAGATTCTCATCACCAGCGGCGCGCAGCAGGCGATGAGCCTGGTGCTGAGCACCGTCGTCGGGGTGGGGGACCGGGTCGTCGTCGAGCACCCCACCTACGCCAACGCGATCGCGACCGTGCGCAGCATCGGCGCCCGGCCGGTGCCCGTCCCGGTCGGGCGGGACGGCCTGGACATCGACCTCTTGGAGTCCACGGTCCGGCAGACCGGACCGCGCGCGGTGTATCTGATCCCCGATCACCACAACCCCACCGGATTGAGCCTGGACGCGACCGCCCGGGCTCGCGTCCGGGAGATCGCCCACCGCTACGGCACGCTCGTGATCGGCGACGAGACGCTGACCGACCTCACCCTCGACGGCGAGCGCCCCGGGCCCTTCCTCGGGACGGCGCCGCGCGGCGGGCTGATCGCCATCGGATCGATGTCCAAGTCGTTCTGGGGTGGCATGCGGGTCGGATGGATCCGTGCGGGCCGTGACCTCGTCGTCCGGCTGGCCCGCGAACGCGCCCGGGACGACCTCGGCACCCCCGTGCTCGAGCAGCTGGTCGCCGACGAGCTGCTGACGAACGGCGAGGAGATCCTCGCCGAGCGGCGGGCCACCCTGCGGATCCAGCGCGACGGGCTCGTCGACCTCGTCGGACGCCTGCTCCCCGGGTGGCAGGTGACGGCACCGGCCGGTGGGCTCTCGCTCTGGGCGAACCTCGGCGAGCAGGCCTCGTCGTCGTTGGCAGCGATCGGGCCGCGACATGGCGTCCGGGTCGTTCCGGGAACGAGCTTCGGCGTCGACGGGTCCTTCGAGGACCGCCTCCGGCTCCCTTTCGCGCAACCCCTGCACGAGATCGAGCGGGGCATCGAAGGGCTCGCCTCGGCGTGGCGGACCCTCGGGCTCGACCTCGAGACGCCCCCGGACACTCGGGCGCTCCGGCCGGAGCTGGGCACCGCGGTCTGAGGCCACGGGCTTTAGTGGGCCCTGCCGGGTCAGGCGGGGAGCGGCTCCCGAAAGACGTGGACGGCCTGGCCGAGGACCTCGCGCAACACGCGCAGCTCCTGCGGCTTCCAGCGAGGAACGTACGCAACCAGATCGAACGCGTACGGAACGTTGGCGGCGAACAGCTTCGTGTAGCAGTTCTCGCGGACGCGTCCCCGGTCATCGAAGCGCCGTCCGGTGCTGAACGCCACCTCGGTGGTCATGTTCCAGAGGTCGAGCGCCGAAGCCGGGTCGACCGTTGCCCGCCGTCCGCGCAGCCAGTCGAGCGCTGGGTCGAGATCCATGACTTGCGCATCGGAGTCGCGGTCCTCGGGCGTGATCGTGGGCCAGCCGGCCTCGAGCGCGAAGGACCAGCACTCCTCCTCGGAGTCGAACACGACCAGTTTTCCGCCGCGCGTGGCGAGGCGGTCCTCCTGGTCTCCGTCGTCGCCGGCCGCATCCAGCCCACGCCACACGAAAAAGGTCCGCCCGTCCAGGCGCATGCCCTCGGGCTGGGCGTTGTCCATCGGGAAGACATAACGCGGCTCGCTGCTCACGTCGGCCAACTATGCCGCACGATTGAGCGCCGAGATTCGCGAGTGGTCAGCGCCCGATGAACCGAAACTCCGTCCCCGCCGTGACATCAAAGACGACCGGTCGACCTGTCGGTCGCCGCAGGATCAGTTCCCAAGCAGGAGGCGAATCATCGTGCGTCGAACTCTGCTCGTCGTTGCAGTCGCGGGCCTCACCCTGGGCTTCGCCAGCCCGGCCCTCGCAGCCAATCCTCCGGGCCCGAACGGGCCACCGAGCCAGTCCTGTCAGGAGCTGGAGCCGAACACTCCCGGGCACTCGGCACTCAGCCCCGGCTCACCGTTCAACGAGGCGGGAATCAACAGCGTGAACGGCGGGATCGGAGGTCAGCACTACACCGAGAAGTCGCAGTACGACGTGGCGTGCTTCCAGGTGTCCCAGCGCTGACGCCAGGTCGGTCGTGGCGCGCGAACGTTCGCGCCACGACCGGCTGCGCGCTGCGCGCGCGCCCCGGAGTGGTTCAGGAAGGGTATTCGCCGTGCTTGACGAGCACCTTCGGCAGGCGCGCCCGGCGGAGCTGGAACGCCCGCATCACTGCGTACATCGCCAGCCCGCGCATGAACGTGTCGTCGCCGAACTTCGCCCGCAGCTTCTTCTTGAGCTTGCGCCACATGATGTACGCGTCAATGATCGTGACGAGCACGATGACGTACAGCACGAGAATGGCGGCCGCGGCGGCGTTCGGGTTGCCCTTGAGGAACAGGTTCGCCACGACGAAGATCATCGCGACCGGCAGGAAGAACTCGCCGAGGTTCCACCGGGCGTCGACGTAGTCACGCACGTAGCGCCGGACCGCGCCCTTGTCCTTGACGGGCAGGTAGCGCTCGTCGCCGGTCTGCATCGCCTGGTACTCGCGGTTCCGGGCTTCCTTGTTCGCCTCGCGGGCGGACTTGCCCGCGGCCTTGCGGTCGGCGGGGACGAGCGGACGCTTGTTCAGCGCCTCGGACGTCTTGCGCTTGGGCGTCGGACGCCCCTTGCCTGGCGTCGCGGATCCGATCAGGCCGGGCACCGCGCGGTCGTCGGCGTCGGTGGGCGGGGAGACCTTGCTTCGGAAGAACACCCACCTAGGGTAGTCGAGCCCAGCGGTAGCGTGGTCGCCCGTGACCGAGCCCAGCACCACCACGCCGATTTCCACCGACCAGCTGCGGGCGGCGGTGGCCGCCGCCTTCCCGGCTCTGCGCGCCGAGCTCGAGGCCCTCGTGCGGATCCCGAGCGTCTCGAACGGCGAGTTCGACCAGGCGCACGTCGCGGCGAGCGCGGCCGCCGTCGCGGAGCTGCTGCGCGGCGTCGGCATGCCCGAGGTGCAGATCGTGCACTCGACCCTGCCCGACGGCGGCGTCGGCGCCCCCGCCGTGATCGCGCGCCGCCCCGCGCCCGACGGCGCCCCGACCGTGCTGCTCTACGCCCACCACGACGTCCAGCCGCCGGGCGACGAGGGCTGGGACACCGACCCGTTCGAGCCCACCGAACGCGGCGGGCGCTTGTACGGTCGCGGCGCCGCGGACGACAAGGCCGGCGTGATCGCGCACGTCGGCGCGCTGCGCGTGCTCGCCGACACCCTCGGGGTCGGCGTGACGGTGTTCGTCGAGGGGGAGGAGGAGATCGGCTCGCCGACCTTCGCCACGTTCCTCGAGACCTACCAGGACCTGCTCGTCGCCGACGTGATCGTCGTGGCGGACTCCGCCAACTGGCGCGTCGGCGTCCCCGGGCTCACGACGTCGCTGCGCGGCCTGGTCGACCTCGAGGTCGAGGTCGCCGTCCTGGAGCACGCCGTGCACTCCGGCATGTTCGGCGGCCCGGTGCTCGACGCCCTCACCCTGCTGTCCCGCCTGATCGCCACCCTGCACGACGACGCCGGCGACGTCGCCGTCGCGGGCCTCGTCAGCGCCCCGGACCCGGTCATCGACTACGCCGAGGCCGAGCTGCGGGCCGACGCGGCCATGCTCGACGGCACGCAGCTGGCCGGTACCGGACCGCTCACCGCACGGCTGTGGACCCGGCCCGCGCTGTCGGTGCTCGGCATCGACGCGCCCAGCGTGGCGCGCGCGTCCAACACGATCGCGCCGCGGGCGTCGGCGAAGCTCTCGCTGCGGATCGCGCCCGGGCAGGACCCGGCGGCGGCGCACGCCGCGCTGACCGCGCACCTGCACGCGAACGCCCCGTTCGGGGCTCGCGTCACGGTGACCCCGGGGGACGAGGGCCGCCCGTTCAAGGCGCCCGCGGACTCCGGCGCCATGCGCGCGGCCCGCTGGGCGTTCGAGCAGGCCTGGGGCACCCCGCCGGTCGACATCGGCCTGGGCGGTTCGGTCCCGTTCATCGCCCAGCTGCTCGACGTCTTCCCGGACGCGTCGATCCTGGTCACCGGCGTGGAGGACCCGGACTCCCGAGCCCACGGCGCCAACGAGTCCGTCCACCTGGCCGAGCTCGAGAAGGTCGTCCTGGCCGAAGCCCTCCTGCTCACCCGCCTCGCCCCCAGAGCAACAACTTCGCCGAGAGTGGAGTAACCGCCCTTGGAAATCGCATTCCCGGGGCGGTTACTCCACTCTCGGCGGAGTTCTTACGCCAGGTGGATGGCGCGGGCCCAGGTGAGGACGGCGTCGGGCAGGGCGGGGCTTTGGCGGTCGGCGCCGAAGGCTGCGGCGATGTCGGTGGCGGGCACGCCGCCGCCGGTCCGGGCGAGGAAGCGCGCCGCGACGATGGCCTCGGCGACGACCTCGACCCCGCCCGACGGCGCCCGACGTTCGAAGCTCTGCTCGACGTAGACGAGCCGGTCGTCCCAGCCGAGGACGCGCGTGACGATCTCGAACCGGTCCCCGAGCCGCAGCGAGCGGCGGAACCGGATCGACTCGCCGACCACCACCGGGTACCACCCGCGGCGGGCGACGACGCGCTGCGCGCCGGTTCGCACCAGCATGTCCACCCGGCCGATGTCCATCAGGGACAGGTACACACCGTTGTTCATGTGGCGCAGCAGGTCGAGGTCGTTCGGCAGCACCCGCATCGGGGTGCGCCAGGGATCCAGCGGCGATCCCTGCGACCCGCCCGACCGCGCGCCGCGCCCTCGAGCTCGACCGTCCAGCCGGGCCCGCAGCACCACCCAGGCCAGCCGAAGCAGCCGGTTCACGCGCAGGCCTCGCCAGCCTCGACCGCCCCGGCCTCGCCGGCCCCGACCGCCCCGAAGTGCTCGACGACGGGGAACGGTTCGTAGAACCCGTGCAGCAGCTCGCGCCACCGGTCGTACTCGGGCGAGCCGCGGAACCCTTCGGTGTGGTCCTCGAGCGTCTGCCAGCCGACCAGCAGCAGGTAGGTGTCGGGCCGTTCGCCGCACCGCCGCAGGCTCAGCCCGCGGAATCCGGGCATCGCGGAGATCAGCGGGCGGGCCAGCGCGAACGCGACCTCGAACGCCTCCGCCCGGCCGGGCCGAACCGGCAGCAGGGCGTGTTCGAGGACCGGGGCGTCGAGTGGGTTCACCTGCGCGATCGTGCCATGCCGACCCGGTCGCCGGGCCCCGAACCCAAGGTCAGACGGGAGGTTCGGGGTCGTACTGGATCGCGCGCCGGACCTGGCGGGCCATCTGATAGCTGTCCAGCCGGGCCACCAGGTGCAGGGCCATGTCGATCCCGGCCGAGACCCCGGATGCCGTGATCACGTCGCCGTCGTCCACGAAGCGGGCCTCGGTGTCGGCGGCCACGCTCGGGTCGAGCGCGGCGAGCTCGTCGAACGCACCCCAGTGCGTGGTCGCCGGGCGCCCGGCGAGCAGGCCCGCCGCCGCGAGCACGAGGGACCCGGTGCACACGCTGGTCATCAGGGACACCTCGTTGCGCATCTTGCGGACCCAGTTCAGGTGGTCGGAGTCGTGCGCGAGCGCCCGCGTGCCCCGGCCGCCCGGGTACACCAGCACATGCATCGGGGTGATCTCGTCGGCAGACCGGTCCGGCACGATGCGCAGGCCCTTCGCGAGGCGTACCCCGCCGCCGTCGGCGGAGAAGGTCAGCACGTCCGGCCGTAGCTCGGACAGCGCGGCCCACGCCGCGAGCACCTCATACGGCCCGACGACGTCGAGCTCCTCGGCATCGTCGAACACGAAGATGCCCACCCGCAACGCGCTGCCGGTGCTCATCTGGACCTCCATCGCCGACTCCCGCCGGCTGCGGTATCTGAAGAAGTGCTAGGGATCAGCAGGTGCGTCCCCGCGCGGACATCTCAGTGTCCTGGCAGGGCGAGCATCTGGTCGAGGGCTATTCGAGCCCAGTGCGCGTCGTCGGCGTCGACCACGACGCGGTTCACGACCCGCCCGGCGACGAGCGACTCCATCGCCCACACCAGGTGCGGCAGGTCGATTCGATTCATCGTCGAGCAGAAGCAGACGGTCGAGTCGAGGTAGTGCACGGCCTTGTCGGGGTTCGCGGCCGCGAGCCGGCGCACGAGGTTCAGCTCGGTGCCCAGCGCCCAGGTCGATCCGGGCTCCGCGGCGGCGAGGGCCTTGACGATGTACTCCGTCGAGCCGACCAGGTCCGCCGCCTCGACGACCTCGTTCTTGCACTCGGGGTGCACCAGCACGTTCACGCCCGGGACAGCGGCGCGGATGTCGTCCACGTTGCGCACCGAGAACCGGCCGTGCACCGAGCAGTGCCCGCGCCACAGGATCATCCGGGCCGCGGTCAGCTCGGCCGTGGTCAGCCCGCCGTTCGGCTTGTGGGGGTCGAACACGACGCAGTCCGCGAGCTCCAGGCCCAGCTCGCGCACCGCGGTGTTGCGGCCCAGGTGCTGGTCGGGCATGAAGAGCACCTTGCCCGTGCCGTCCACGCCGCCGACCTTGTCGAACGCCCAGCGCAGCGCGACGTGCGCGTTCGACGACGTGCAGACCGTCCCGCCGTGCCGCCCGGTGAACGCCTTGATCGCGGCTGTGGAGTTCATGTAGGTGACCGGGACGGTGTGCTCGGCGACGCCGGCGTCGATCATGACGTCCCAGGCGTCCTCGACCTGGTTGATCGCGGCCATGTCGGCCATCGAGCAGCCCGCGGCGAGGTCCGGAAGGATGACCTGCTGGGTGTCGGAGGTGAGGATGTCGGCCGACTCGGCCATGAAGTGCACGCCGCAGAACATGATGAACTCGGCCTCGGGGCGGGCCGCGGCCTCGCGGGCGAGCTTGAACGAGTCGCCGGTCACGTCCGCAAACTCGATGACCTCGTCGCGTTGGTAGTGGTGCCCGAGGACGAAGAGCCGGTCACCCAGGATCGCGCGTGCGGCGCGGGCCCGTTCGACCAGGTCAGGGTCGCTCGCGGCGGGCAGCGCGCCCACGCACTCGACCCCTCGCTCGGAGAGCAGATCCGTGCTCCGCCCGAGCAGCAACAGTGCCGACGGTGCGGGTTCGGTGAATTGGCTGGTGGCGGTGGGGCTCACGCAATCCATCTTCCCACATCCGCCGGATCGGTCCTTGCGCAGTACGCCGCCTTCTTCAACGGGCGCTCCGAACGAGTGTGGTGCGGTCAACCGGCAGTCCGGCTCTGTGCCAGGATCCCTGCCCATGCGCGTCGTGATCGCCCCCGACTGCTTCGGCGGAACCCTCACCGCCCAGCAGGCCGCCACTGCCCTGCGCGACGGCTGGCTCCGCGCCGCCCCGGACGACGAGCTGGACCTGTGCCCGCTGGCCGACGGCGGCCCCGGTTTCGTCGCCACCCTGCACGCGAGCCTCGGCGGCGAGCTGCTGGCCGCCACCGTGCGTTCCCCGCTGCACGACGACGCCCCGGGTGCGGTGCTGGTCACCGGCGCCCCCGGCGGCGCGCGGACCGCCTACGTCGAGTCCGCCCAGGCGTCCGGGCTCGCGCTCGTCCCGCCCGAGCGCCGGGACCCGCGGGTCACCACGACGTACGGCGTCGGGGAGCTGCTGCGGCTCGCGCTCGGCACCGGCGCGCAGCGGATCGTCGTCGGGCTGGGTGGTTCGGCGACGAACGACGCGGGCGCGGGCATGCTCGCCGCCCTCGGCGTGGGCGCCGGCCCGGGCAGCGTGCTCGACGGCGGGGGTGGCGGGCTCGGGTCCGTCACGGACGCGGACCTGAGCGGGCTGGCGGAGCTGCGCGAATCCCTCGCCGGCGTCGAGCTGCTGGTCGCGACGGACGTGGACGTGCCGCTGCTCGGCCTGCACGGGGCGAGCGCCGGGTTCGCCCCGCAGAAGGGGGCGACGCCCGAGCAGGCGCAGGAGCTCGAGCGGGCCCTCGGACACTTCTCGCACGCCGCGGTCGCGGCGCTCGGACCCGACGCGGTACGCCCCGACCTGCTGGCGTCGTCCCGGACCGCGTCGCCCGCGGCGCGGCTCACCGGACTGCCCGGCGCCGGCGCGGCCGGTGGGCTCGGGTTCGCCCTCGCCCTGCTGGGCGGGCGGATCGTGTCCGGCTCGGGCCTCGTGGCCGACGTCGTCGCGCTGGCGGCGCGGATCGCCGAGGCCGACCTCGTGGTCACGGGGGAAGGCACCTTCGACTGGCAGTCGCTGCACGGCAAGGTTGTCGCGGTCGTGGCCGAGCGGGCTCTGCCGACGGGGGTGCCGACCGTGGTGATCGCCGGGCAGGTCCAGATCGGTCGCCGCGAGTGGGGCGCCTCCGGGATCGCCGCGGCCTACGCGGTCGCCGACACCCCCGAGCAGGTCAGCGCCTCGCTCGCCGACCCCGCCGGGACGCTCGCGGCCCGCGCGGAACGGGTCGCCCGGACCTGGTCGCACTGAGCCGCGCAGGGCGTTCCCCCCGGCGCCGGCAAAGCGACGTACGCTGAGGGGAACAATCGGGCGTGGGCCCGCCGTTAACCGGTTGACACGCGTTCCGGGACAGCGTCCCGCCGAACCCTCGAGACCCGCGGAGTGATGATGAGCGAGACCACCCAGGAGACCGCGACGCATGGCGTTGCCCTCAGTGACTTTGCCGCGGGCAAGATCCGCAGCCTGCTCGCGCAGGAGGGCCGCGACGACCTGCGTCTGCGCGTCGCCGTCCAGCCCGGCGGATGCTCGGGCCTGATCTACCAGCTGTACTTCGACGAGCGCGTGCTCGACGGCGACGCGCTTCGCGACTACGACGGCGTCGAGGTCGTCGTCGACCGCATGAGCGTGCCGTACCTCGATGGCGCGACGATCGACTTCGCCGACACGATCGAGAAGCAGGGCTTCACGATCGACAACCCGAACGCGGGCAGCTCGTGCGCGTGCGGAGGCTCGTTCGGCTGATCTGACGCATAACGCACGAAGGCCCGGCACCAACTGGTGCCGGGCCTTCGTGCGTCCGCCCGTGCCCGCGTTCGTCGCGGTGTGGAGGGACGCGCGTGGGACTGGAGTGACTCAAGGGGCCGATGTGACATCACATCGGCCCCCTTGGGGCTCACCGTTCACTCGCGCGTCCGTCCACACCGCGTACCCGCCGCCAACGTGCGCCCGGCGAGTCAGCCAGGCGCGGCCTTCGTCAGGAGTTTGCGCGGATCATCGCGAGGGTGCCCTCCACTGCCCGCCCCACCGGCGCCAAGTCCCGTTCGGCCGAGCTCGTGGGCGGCGGTCCGTCCGGGCTGCGCGGCGACGGGCGGCGGCCGCGCAGGACCGCGATCGCCACTCCGGCAAGGAGCAGTCCTCCGCCGGCGCCCTCGACGACCGTTGGGACCTCGCCCTGGACGATCCAGGCGGTGAGCATGCCCGCGACCGGAACCATCAGGGCGAACGGCGTCACCCGGCTCACGGGGTACCGGGCCAGCAGGGTGTTCCAGAGCCCGTAGCCCAGCAGCGACGAGACGTACGCCGTGAACGCGGTGCTCGCCAGCGCAGGCAACGACAGGTGTCCCAGTGCCGCGCCGACTGCGTCCGGCCCGTCCACCAGCAGCGAGAGCAGCGCCAGCGGCACGGGGACGACCAGGCCGGACCAGACCACGAGCGACAGGCCGGACCTGGCCTGGGCCTTGCGGGTGACCACGTTGCCGATGGACCAGGACAGCGCCGCGCCGAGGACGAGTATCAGCGGCAGGATCGGGGCGATGGCACTGCGCCCGACGGCGACGACGATCAGGCCGGCGGCTCCCACGCCGACGCCGAGCAGCTGCTTGCGCGACGGGCGCTCGCCCAGGAACACCGTGGACAGCACGACCGTGAGCAGCACCTGAGCCTGCAGGACCAGTGAGGTGAGTCCCGGCGGCATCTGGAGGTGCAGCGCGAGGTAGACGAGCGAGAACTGGCCGACGCAGGAGAACGCGCCGATCAGGACCACGTTCTTCCACCCGATCCCCGGCGGGCGGACGAGAAACACCGCCGGCAGACAGACCAGGACGAACCGCATGGCGGTGAACAGCAGCGGGGGGACCTCGGCGAGACCGGCGTCGATGACGACGAAGTTCGCGCCCCAGATGGTCGCCACGAGGAGGGCCAGGACGGTGTCTTTGGGCTTCACGCGGCAACCATGACAGCCCGGACTCTGAACCACCAGCAAACGTTTCGATGCCTGACTGTGTATGTTTGCTTCATGATTGACCTCGTCGCGTTGCGCTCGCTCCAGGCCATCGGGATCCACGGCTCCGTGGTCGGTGCCGCCGCGGCGCTGGGCTACAGCCCGTCCGCGATCTCCCAGCAGATCAAGCGGCTCGAGAAGCACCTCGGCGTCCCGGTGCTGGAGAAGTTCGGTCGGGGGATCATGCTCACCGAGGCCGGCCGGCGCCTGGCCGAGCAGGGAGCGTCCCTCCTCGCGGACGTCGAGCTGCTCGAGTCCGGGGTCCAGAGCGCCGACGCCGAGCCGGTCGGGCTCGTGCGGATCGCCGCGCACTCCACGGCGTGCCGCGGCCTGGTCGCGCCGCTGCTCGCCAAGCTCGCGGTCGCCGGATCGGCGGTGCGGGTGCGGCTCATCGAGCACGACCCGTGGGACTCGATCGAGCTCGTGGCCACCGGGCAGATGGACCTCGCGATCGTGCACGACTGGAACACCGTGCCGCTGCGCATCCCGGCGCACCTCGAGACCGTGAACCTGTGCGACGACGTGGCCGACCTTCTCGTGCACCGCGATCACTCGCTGGCCGCGCGGCCGACGGTCACCCCGAAGGACCTGGTGGACGAGCGCTGGGTGAGCACCATGGCCGGCAGCATCTGCCATGACTGGTTGATGCGGATGTTCGCCGACATCGGTGCAGACCCCGACGTGGCCTACTACGACAGCGAGTTCGCGACCCACATCGCCCTGGTGCAGCACGGCGTGGCCGTCGGGCTGCTCCCCAGGCTCGGCCGACCGGCGTTACCCGGGTCGGTCGTGGCCGTCCCGGTCGTCGACCCGGTCCCGACCCGGAACATCCAGCTGATCTGGCGCCGGACCATGGGCCAGAGCCCCGCGATCCGCCACCTCGTCACCGTGCTCCGCTCGCTCGCCACCCCGCCCGCCAACGCCAACGCCAACGCGAACGCGAACGCGAACGCCAACGCCAATGCCACCAACGCCACCAACGCCACCAACGCCGCCGACACCCACCACCCGTAACGTCCGAGCGTTGACGTCCTATAGGACGTC
>NZ_DATCNW010000260.1:0-3859 GCF_036565025.1 Pengzhenrongella sp. | reverse complement strand
GGCGGGCTCGGCGCGATCGGGCCGGCGGGCGGGGGGACCGGCGCCGCGTGGGGCGCCGTCGTGCATGCGCCCACCCCGACCGACGAGCACTGCTCGCTGCCGGCCCTGCTCGTGGCGACGCTCCCGCTCGACCCGTCGCGTCGGCACGTCGTGCGGGGCGTGCTCACCGATGCGCTGCTCGACCACGCGGGGGACGTCTACGCCGACCTCGCCCGCGGGGTCGCCGAGGCGGGCGGGGATCCGCTCGCGCTCGTCCCGGTCGGGCTGGCTGCCGGTGCGCTCGACGCGGCGCTACGCGACCGGATCGTGGACCGTCTCGCGAAGACCCCGCTGCTGACCCCCGCCGAGCGGGTCGGGGACCCGCGGCGCGGCGGGGACCAGCGGCTCGGCGGGGACCAGCGCGGCGGCCATCCGCAGCCCGGCGGGCACGCGCAGCTCGGCCTCGACCCCGAACCCGGCGCGGACGGCGCCGACCGGCTCCTCGAGCCGCGTCGGGCGGTCGCGCTCGCGGGCGGGATCGGCCGCGACCCGGACGCCGTCGGCGCCCTCGCGCGCTGGGCGGCGAACCTGGTCGTGCTCGGCCCGGGCCAGGAGGCGCCAGCCCGCGTCCTGGGGGTCGAGATCCGCGAGCTCGCCGACCTCGTCGAGGAGCTGCCGACCGCCGCCCAGCCCGAGGACTGGCGCGCGCTCTACGCCGCCCTGGACCAGGCCGCCGCCGACCCCGCCGTCTGCGAGGCCCTGGCCGCCCTCCCCGTCCCCCTCCTCGACGGCCGCATGGTCCGCGGCGCCCGCGGTCTGGTCGTGCCCGCGACCGCCACCGTTCTGCGAACAAACCCGCGTTCTGCAAAGTCCGGGAGTTCGCAGAACGCCGGTAACTTTGCAGGACCGGGTACTGGGCTTGAGGCGCTTGAGGTGCTGGGGCAGTGGGGGGTGCGGTTGGTGCATCCGGGGGCGGCCGGACCGTTACTCGAGCGGTTGGGCGCGGCTGCGCCGGAGGCCGGCGGGCTGCTGCTGCTGCCCGCGGTGCGCGAGGCCGTGCTCGAGGTCGCCGACGACGACGACCTGGCGCTCGCCGCCGACGTCGCCGACGCGGTCCTCACCCTGGTCGCCGGCGCGCTGGGCGACGGGCGGGTGCCCGACGAGGCCGCCGGGTGGCTCGGCGAGCTCACCCTGCGGGACACCCACGACGAGGCGACCCCGGCCCGCGGCCTGGTGCTGGGCGGGTCCATCGCCGCGGACCTGCTCGACGAACGCGTGCTGGCCCCGGTCGCCGAGGATCTCGTGGAGCGCTGGGGCCCGGCGGTGCTCGCCGCCGTCGGCGTCCGCGACCACCTCGCGCTGGTGCACGTGCGCGACGTGCTGGTCGAGGGCTCCGGGCAGGACCTCCTCGGCGCCGGCGCCGGCGAGGACCTCGCGACCCGGTCCCTGGACGGCTGGGAGGAGTACCTCGAGCTGCTCGCCGGGCGGCTCGGCGCGGGCGCGCTGATCGGCGAGCTGTCCGCGGTCGCGGACCTGGACGCCGTGCGCGACGAGGCCTGGCCGGCGGTGCTCGGCCACCTCGCCGCCGATCCGGACCTGCGCCGCGCGCTGCTCGACCCGGTCCGGGCCGACACCGCCCGGGTCCGCGAAGCTCCCTCGTACGCGGCGTGGTGGCTGCGCACGCGGACCCCGGTCGCGCTCGGTCTCGGCGAACCGTTCGCGCTGCCGACCGCGCCCGCGGGCCTGCGGGACCTGCTCGCGCCCGTCCCGGCCGGGCTCACCGGCCTTGACGCGACCGTGCTGCGGGCCCTGGGCGGTGTCGGGTCGTTCGCCGACCTCGACGCGGAGGGCTGGGCCGACGTCCTGGACGCGCTCGGCCCGATCGGCACACCGGTGCCGCCGGACACCGCGGCGACCCTCTGGCGCGCGCTCGCCGACGCGGCCGACGCCGCGATTGAATTCGAGCGGGTGCCCGACCGGCTGCCCGCGATGGTCGCGCCCGGCGAGGTCCGCGTCGTGCACGCCGACGACGCCGCCGTCGCGCCCGCGCCCATGTGGTTCCAGCGGCCCGACGTCGCCGCGCTCATCCCGGCTCCCCGTGCGCTCGCTGTGCGCGTCGCGGCGTTGCTGGACCTTCCGCTCGCCGACGAGTTCTCCGACGGCGCTACCGCCGCGCCCGACGACGACGGCGAGGTCGGCCCCACCCCGGACGCGGCCCTCGCGCTGGTCCCGGCCGCGCCGCGAACCTGGCGTGAGCACGACGACCTGCGGGTCGGCGACGCCCCGGTCGACTGGTGGGTCGAGGGCGACGGCCCGGACGCCGTCGTGCACGCGACGCACCTGTCCGCGCTGGCGAGGGGCCTGGCGCAGGCCGCCGACCGCTGGGACCTGCGGCACGCCCTGGAGATCGCCCTCACCGACCCGTCCCGTGCCCCCGAGCTGCGCACCGAGGCCTCCTTCGACCCGAGACCGGACCCGCCGAGGTAGTACCGCCGCGCCGAGGTAGAGCGGCGCAGGGCGCTACCTCGGCGCACGGGTGCTACCTCGCGGGGCGTGGGAAGTGGGGCGCGCTCGGGTGCGGGAGAATGGGGGGGATGACGAAATTGCCTGCGCCGCCCAGCCGTTCGCCCTTGAGGGCGGTTGCGCGGGGTGTGTACGCGCCGGCGCTCGTGTTCGAGGTCGGCATCGGGGCGATCGTGCCGATCATCCCGCTCTTCGCGGTGGACCTCGGGGCCAACCTCGCGATCGCGGGGCTGCTGGTCGCGCTGCTCGGGGTCGGGCAGATCGTCGGCGACGTCCCTGCGGGCGCGCTCGCGGCGCGGATCGGGGACCGGCGGGCGATGCTCATCGCCGCGGTGTTCTCCGTCGTCGCGCTGGCCGGGTGCGCGCTGGCCCCGAACCTGTGGGTGCTCGGCGTGGGCGTCCTGGCCGTCGGCGCGACGAACGCCGTGTTCACCCTGGCCCGGCAGGCGTACCTCACCGAGGTCATCCCCGTCATGAAGCGGGCCCGCGCGCTGTCCACGCTCGGCGGGGTGCAGCGCATCGGCGCCTTCATCGGCCCGTTCCTCGGCGCGGGCATCGTGCAGCTGGTCGACCTGCGCGGGGTCTTCTGGCTCGCGGTGGCGACCTCCCTGCTCGCCGGCGTCGTCGTGCTGGTCGTGCCCGACGTCGCGGGCGCCGAGACGATCCGCCGCCGCCAGAGCACCCCCGTCCCGCTGCAGACCGTGCTGCGACAGAACGGGAAGGTGTTCACCACGCTCGGGTTCGCGGTGCTCGCCGTCGGCGCGCTGCGGGCGAGCCGGCAGGTCGTGCTGCCACTGTGGTCGGCGCACCTCGGGTTCAGCCCAGCGACGACGAGCGTCGTCTTCGGCATCTCCGGCGCGATCGACATGCTGCTGTTCTACCCGTCGGGCAAGGTCATGGACCGTCGCGGGCGGCTGTGGGTCGCGATCCCGTCGATGCTGATCCTGGGCGGCTCGATCCTGGCGTTGCCGTTCACGTCGACGCTCGCGGGCGTCACCGCCGCGGCGATGGTGATGGGCCTCGGGAACGGCATCGGCTCGGGGATCCTGATGACCATCGGGGCCGACGTCGCCCCGGCCGCGGTGCGCGCTCAGTTCCTCGGGATCTGGCGGCTCTACTCCGACGCGGGCAACGCCGCCGGGCCGCTCGTGGTCGCGGCGGGCGCGGCGCTCGGCAGCCTCGCGGGCGGGATCGGGACCATGGGCGCGGTCGGGCTCCTCGCGACGGTCGGTCTCGCGCGCTGGGTGCCGAGGTTCTCCGAGCACGCCAACGCCACGACGCGCCGTCGGGCAGCGGCCGCACGAGCCGCCGGCTCGGAGGGCTGATCGGTCGGGCGAGTTCGCCCATCTCACGTGAG
>NZ_DATCNW010000259.1:0-14615 GCF_036565025.1 Pengzhenrongella sp. | reverse complement strand
ACGTCCTATAGGACGTCAACGCTCGGACGTTAGGGGGCTTGGGGGGTTCGGGTCACCCTTACAGGAGGGTGGCGCCCCAGGTGACCGTGTGGGTCTCGTTGGGGCGCAGGTCTACCAGGCGGTCGCCGGTGCGGAAGGCGTTCGCGAGGCAGTTCATCGGCTCGGCCGCGAGGCCCGTGCGGCGGGCGGCGACGTTGCTCACCGCATCCCCGGTGCAGACCTGCCAGGTGTCCATCGAGTCGTCCATCCAGACGGCGGCGATCCTTCCATCGGGCGCGGCGAGCTGCATCCAGGACAGCCCGTCCGTGTCCCGCAGGACGTCGAGGTACGCGTCGTCGAGCGCGATGCCGCGCAGCGATCGGGGGCTGCGGAAGTCGAGGTCGCCGGTGGCGGGCTCGGTTCCGGTGGGCAGCAGGCGGTCGTCGGTGGTGACGCGAGTCTTCGCGTCCAGCCGCAGGGTGCAGTCGTCCAGGGCGGCGCCGGCGGGGGAGAGCCACGGGTGGAAGCCGACGCCGTACGGCGCCCCGCTGATGCCCTCGTTGGTCGCGGTGGTCCGCACCTGCAGCCCGCCGTCGGCCAGTGTGTAGGTGACCCGGAAGCGCAGGGCGAACGGGTACCCGGGGGTCGGCACCAGCGCGAGCTCGAGGGTGACCGAGGCGGCGTCGTGCGCGGCGAGCGTCCAGCGCTCCCAGCAGGCGAGGCCGTGCAGCGCGGTGGCGCGCTCGGGCTCGGTGATCGGGAGCTGGTAGTCGACGAGGTCGTAGGTGTACCGGCCGTCGGCGAGGCGGTTGGGCCACGGCAGGAGCACCGCGCCGTTGAACGCGGGGGCGATCTCGTCCTCGCCGAACGAGGTGACCACGTCCCGGCCGCCGACGGCGTACTCGCGCAAGCCGGCTCCGACCTCGGTGATCGTGGCGTGGTGCTCGCCGTGGGAGATGCGGAACTGGGCGCCCGACGGCGCGTTGCTGGTCACCCGGACACGGTAGGCGCGCGGGCGGCCGGGCGAAAACGCGCGGTGGCGGTGCGGGCCGGACGATCCACGACCGTGCGCCGGACCGGCGAGCGTGCTCACCCTCGGCGCGGCCCAAGCTTTTGCACGGGCTTTCGCACATCGTGTGGATGAAGCCGCTGTTTCCTTCGGTTATCCCCACCTAGATGCCGTTTGCCACAGATAACCCGTCGGCAACTCCGCGATCACACGCCCGTGTCCGGCCGGATCACGCACGAAACACCCCACAACGCGCCGTCCGGACTTCATCCCTAGCCACGATTCGATGCCATTGGCAAGGGTTTGTTTTCATCCTGTGCATAAGGAGCGCGTTTTCCACAGTTACTCGTAACTGGGTGCGCTTTGTCGTGATCCTCCCCTACTGTCACGTCCACCGCAGAATCTTCCGCACACGAGGGGAACGGGCATGGACGGCGTGGTCATCCTGGAGAACGAGGTCCGCGAGCTGATCCGTCGCCGCGGCCTGGATCCCGTCCGCGACCACCAGGGCATCCGCGACCTGGTCTCGGACGTCGTCGCCGACTACGACGAGCGATCCCTCCTCGGCACCGTCCCGCCGCTCACCGACCCCTCGGCCGCGATGAAGGCCGTGGTCGACGCCGTCGCCGGCCTCGGCCCGCTGCAGCGGTACCTGGACGACGACGAGATCGAGGAGATCTGGATCAACGCGCCCGCGCAGGTGTTCGTCGCGCGGCACGGCGAGCCGGAGCTCACCACCACCATCCTGTCGACCGGGCAGGTCCGGGACCTGGTCGAGCAGATGCTGAAGGTGTCCGGCCGCCGCCTCGACCTGTCCAGCCCGTTCGTGGATGCCTCACTGCCCGGCGGCGAACGGCTGCACGTGGTGATCCCCGACGTCACGCGCCAGCACTGGGCCGTCAACATCCGCAAGTACGTGGTGCGCGCGAACCACGTCAACGACCTCGTGGCGCTCGGCTCGCTCACCCCGCACGCGGCGACTTTCCTGGACGCGGCGGTCGCCGTCGGGCTCAACGTCCTCGTCGCCGGATCGACCCAGGCCGGCAAGACGACGATGCTGAACGCTCTCGCGGGCTCGATCCCCGCGCGGGAACGCATCGTGACCTGCGAGGAGGTCTTCGAGCTGCGCGTACTGCACCGCGACGTCGTCGCGCTGCAGTGCCGCCAGCCGAGCCTGGAGGGCACCGGCGAGATCCCCCTGCGCCGCCTGGTCAAGGAGGCACTGCGGATGCGGCCCAGCCGCATCCTCATCGGCGAGGTGCGCGAGGCCGAGGCGCTCGACATGCTCGTCGCACTCAACGCGGGCGTCCCCGGGATGTGCACGATCCACGCGAACAGCGCGCGCGAAGCGCTGACGAAGATCTGCACGCTCCCGCTGCTCGCGGGGGAGAACGTCTCGGACCGTTTCGTGGTCCCCACCGTGGCGGCCGCGATCGACCTCGTGCTCTACCTCCAGGTGGACCACCGCGGCCTGCGCCGGGTGCGCGAGATCGTGGGCGTGCCCGGCCGCGCCGAGGCGGGCGTGGTCGAGACCGCCGACCTGTTCCACGTCGTCGGCGACGAGCTCGTGCGCGGCGAGGGCTACCCGCCGCACCCCGAGCGGTTCGCCCGCGTCGGGATCGACCTGCCTGCGCTGCTGCGCGGCGAGCGCTGAGCGGGCGGGCGCGGACATGGGTGTCGTGATCGGACTGTTGCTGGGGGCCGGGCTGTTCTGCGTCTGGTGGTCGTGCTGGACCCCGGGAGCCCGCCGGCCGGCACGGCCCAACGGGTGGGCCGAGCGCACCCAGGACCTCCTCGTCCAGGCCGGCGCCCCGACCGTGACGCCCCGCGCGCTGTGCGCCACGTCGGCCGGGGTCGCGGTCCTGGTGCTCCTCGCCGGTTCCGCGCTGAGCGGGTCGCCCGCGATCGCGGCGTGCTTCGCGGGGATGGCCGCGGGCGCCCCGATGGCCCTGGTCCGGTCGCGTGCCCGACGGCGCCGCACGGCCCTGCGGGACGTCTGGCCGGAGGTCGTCGACCACCTCGGATCGGGCGTGCGGGCCGGGCTCTCGCTGCCCGAGGCCGTCGGCCAGCTGGGGGACCGCGGCCCCGTCGAGCTCCGCGAGATGTTCCGGGCTTTCGCGGAGGACTACCGGGCGTCGGGCCGGTTCGGGGACTGCCTCGACGCCCTCAAGGCGCGCCTGGCCGACCCCGTCGCCGACCGCATCGTCGAGGCGCTGCGCATCACGCGCGACGTCGGCGGCACCGACCTCGGACGGCTGCTCCGCACGCTGTCCGCCTTCCTGCGCGAGGACGCCCGGACCCGCGGCGAGCTCGAGGCGCGCCAGAGCTGGACCGTCAACGCGGCGCGCCTCGCCGTCGCGGCACCGTGGATCGTGCTGGCGCTGCTTGCCACCCGCCCGGAGGCCGCGGACGCGTTCAACACCGTCACCGGCGGGGTCGTCCTGGTCGCGGGTGCGGTCTGCTCGGTGGTCGCCTACCGGCTCATGGTGCGCATCGGCCGGCTCCCCGAGGAAGCCCGGGTGCTCCGGTGACCGGGGTCGTGCTGGGGTCCGTGATCGGCGCGGTCGGCGGGGTCGGGCTGCTGCTCGTCGCCTGGCGCCTGGACGCCCGCCGGGTCCGCTTCGAGGACCGTCTGGCCCCGTACCTGCGGACCCCGCGCACGGGATCCGGCCTGCTCGGCGGCTCCGACGCGCGCACACCCTTCCCGACCCTCGAGCGCCTGATCGCCCCGGTCATGGCCGACGGCGTGCGCCTGGTCACCCGGCTCGGCTCGCCGTCGGCGGAGCTCCACCGCAAGCTCCAGCGTGCGGGCCGGCCCGAGTCGGTCGAGCAGTTCCGCGCCGCCCAGGTGGTCTGGGGCGTCATCGGGCTCGCCGCCGGCCTCGCCCTGGCGCTCGCGATCGCGGCAGGTCGCGACTCGTCACCCATCGGCCTGTCGGTCCTCGTGCTGCTCTTCGGCCTCGCCGGGGTGATCGCTCGCGATCAGCTGCTCGGCCGTCAGGTGCGCCAGCGCGAGGAGCGGATGCTGGCCGAGCTGCCCACCGTCGCCGAGCTGCTCGCGCTGTCCGTGGGCGCGGGGGAGGGGCCGGTCGGAGCTCTCGAGCGGGTCGTGCGGACCACCCGAGGTGTGCTGGCCGACGAGCTCGCGCGCACCCTGGCCGACGCCCGGGCCGGCACCCCGCTCACCCAGGCGCTCGAGCGGCTCGCGGACCGGACCGGGCTCGCGCCGCTCACGAGGTTCGCCGAGGGGGTGGCGATCGCCGTCGAGCGGGGCACGCCGCTGGCCGAGGTGCTCCGGGCCCAGGCGCAGGACGTGCGGGAGTCCGGGCGGCGGGCGCTCATGGAGGCCGGTGGGCGCAAGGAGGTGATGATGATGGTCCCGGTGGTGTTCCTGATCCTCCCGATCACCGTCGCCTTCGCCGTGTTCCCCTCCCTGGCGATCCTCAAGCTCGGGCAATGACGTCTCGCCGCCTCGACGGCGGCGAGCAGGTGCAGGTCGACTCAAGGGGGCAGCGATGCAACAACTGATGGTCGTGCGACGGATGGTGCGGCGCGTACACGGGAGATGGCTCGGCGGCTCCGAACGGGGTGACGTCCCCGGCTGGGTGCTGGTCACGCTGATGACCGCGGGGCTCGTGCTGGCCCTGTGGGCGATCGCCGGACCGGCCCTGAGCGGTGTCTTCTCGGACTCGATCCAGCGTGTCTCCGGCGAGATCGGCGGCTGAGCGCCGCGGGCGCCTGCGCGGGGACGTCGGCGCTGCGATCGTCGACTTCGCCCTCGTAGCGGGGCTCGTCACGCTGGTGTTCGCGGCCGTCATCCAGCTCACCCTCGCGCTCCACGTGCGCAACACCCTCGTGGACTGCGCGGCCGAGGGCGCCCGGTACGCCGCCCTGGCGGACCGGAGCCCCGCCGACGGCGCCGCGCGCACCCGGGCGCTGATCGGGCTCTCGCTCGCCCCCGGGTTCGCGGACGACGTCACGGTCACCGATTCGACGTTCGAGGGCGTGCCCGTGATCGAGGTGCGCGTGCGGGCGCCCCTGCCGGTCGCCGGACTCCTCGGCCGAGCCGGCGCGATCAGCGTCACCGGGCACGCGCTGCGGGAGGCCCGATGAGGCGCGACGAGCGGGGGAGCTCGGTGATCGAGTTCCTCGCCGTGACGGTCCTGCTCCTGGTGCCGATCGTGTACCTCGTGCTGGTGCTCGGCCGGCTCCAGGCCGCCAGCTTCGCGGCGGAGGGCGCCGCACGCGAGGCCGGCCGCGCGTTCACCACGGCGGCCGGGCCCGACGACGGGACCCGGCGCGCCGTCGCGGCCGTGCACCTCGCGCTCGCGGACCAGGGATTCCGGGGCGTCGACGCCGCCGGCGCGCTCGCGCTGGACTGCTCGAGCGACCCGTGCCTCGCGCCCGGCAGCACCGTGCTGGTCCGGGTCGCCTTCGACGTCGCCCTGCCGTTCGTGCCGACGTTCGGCCGGTCGGCCGTGCCACTGTCCGTACCGGTGAGCGCCGACCACGTCGCACCGGTCGACACCTACCGCGGGGCGGGCTGACGTGCCGAGCGCACCGGCCCGCACCGGGGCGGGCAACCTCGCCGCCGTCGTCGGGAGGCTGCGGGCCCGGCTGACCCGCGCGGGCCGCGACGCGGGGCAGATCACCCTGCTGTCGATCGCCTTCGGAGCTCTCGCGCTGCTCCTGGTGACCTCGGTCGTGTCGGCCACGAGCGTGCACCTCGAGCGCAAACGGCTGTTCACCCTCGCCGACGACGTCTCGCTCGGCGCGGCCGACGCCCTCGACCTCGACTCGTTCTACCGCGGCCGGGCCGGCGAACCGCGCACCGGCGCCGTCGTGCCGCTCACGGACGACGACGTCCGCCGCGCGGCGGCGGCCCAGCTGGCCGCGCACCCGGCCACCGACGGCCTGGAGGCCGTCACGCTCAGCCGGGCGGTCACGCCAGACGGGCACACCGCGCGCGTGACGCTCACCGCGGTCGCGCGGCCCGTGCTGCTCAGCTGGGTGACCGCGCCGTGGTCCGACGGGATCACCTTGCGCGTCACCTCGAGCGCGCGGGCCTGGTGAGGGGGCGGCGCCGACCCGCGCGCGCGGGCCTGTAACCTTGACTGCCGTGGCAGCCACCGATTTTGCGGCCGAGATCCGCACCCTCCGCAGCACCCTGGACTCGATCCGGGCGGTCAGCGACCCCACGGCACTGCGGACCAAGATCGCCGAGCTGTCGGAGCGGGCCTCGGCCCCCGACCTCTGGGACGACCCCGACGCGGGGCAGGCCGTCACCTCTGCGCTGTCCTACGCGCAGAGCGAGCTGGACCGCGTCGAGAAGTTCGACAGCCGCCTCGACGACCTGGAGACCCTCGTCGAGATGGCCACCGAGGACGTGAGCGCCGACCTCGACGACGTCGCGAAGACGCTCGCCGAAGCGGAGGCCGAGCTCTCCTCGATCCGGGACAACCTGCGCGAGCTCGAGGTCCGCACGCTGCTCGGCGGCGAGTACGACATCCGCGAGGCCGTGGTGACCATCCGGTCCGGCGCGGGCGGCGTCGATGCCGCCGACTTCGCCGAGATGCTCATGCGCATGTACCTGCGCTGGGCCGAGCGGCACGGCTACCCGACGACGGTCCTCGACACGTCCTACGCGGAGGAGGCCGGCCTGAAGTCGGCCACCTTCGAGGTCAAGGCGCCGTACGCGTTCGGCAACCTCTCGGTCGAGGCCGGCACTCACCGCCTGGTGCGGATCTCGCCGTTCGACAACCAGGGACGCCGCCAGACGTCGTTCGCCGCGGTCGAGGTCATCCCGCTGATCGAGACGACCGACAGCATCGAGATCCCCGAGAACGAGATCAAGGTCGACGTGTTCCGCTCGTCCGGCCCCGGCGGGCAGTCCGTCAACACGACCGACTCCGCGGTCCGGATGACCCACATCCCGACCGGCATCGTGGTGTCGATGCAGAACGAGAAGTCGCAGATCCAGAACCGCGCCGCGGCCCTGCGCGTGCTCCAGTCCCGCCTGCTGATCCAGCGCCAGGCCGAGGAGAACGCCACCAAGAAGGCCATGGCCGGCGACATCAAGGCGAGCTGGGGCGACCAGATGCGCTCCTACGTGCTGCACCCGTACCAGATGGTCAAGGACCTGCGCACCGAGTACGAGGTCGGCAACACCTCCGCCGTGTTCGACGGCGACATCGACGCCTTCATCGAGGCCGGCATCCGCTGGCGCCGCGGACAGGACGACCCGGCCAAGTAGCGGGCCCGCTACATAACGGACCAACTCCCGCAGATCACCCCAAATCACCGGGTGAAGAGCGCAAACAGTCGGCGTTTCTGCCCAAAAACGCCCGGTGCGTCTGCTTAGACTTTGAACCGGCCATGCTTCGCCCTTCCATGTCCCCGACAAATGGCCAACGGTTGCTGTGATCCGTTTCGAGAACGTGACGAAGGTCTACGCGCGCGGCGCGCGGCCAGCCCTCGACCAGGTGACCCTGGAGGTCGAGCGCGGCGAGTTCGCGTTCCTCGTGGGTGCCTCCGGGTCGGGGAAGTCCACCTTCCTGCACCTGGTGATGCGCGAGGAGCGTCCGACCGGTGGCAAGGTCTTCGTGGCCGGCCACGACCTCGCGAGGCTCTCGACCTGGAAGGTGCCGCACCTGCGCCGCCAGATCGGCGTCGTCTTCCAGGACATCCGCCTGCTCCCGAACAAGAGCGTGTTCGAGAACGTCGCGTTCGCGCTGCAGGTGATCGGCAAGCCGCGGCACCACATCATGACCACGGTGCCGGAGACGCTGGAGATGGTCGGGCTCGCGGGCATGGAGAAGCGCCGCCCGCACGAGCTGTCCGGAGGCGAGCAGCAGCGCGTCGCCATCGCCCGCGCCTTCGTCAACCGGCCCACGATCCTGCTGGCCGATGAGCCGACCGGGAACCTCGACCCGACCACCTCGCTCGGCATCATGCGTCTGCTGGACCGGATCAACCGGACCGGCACGACCGTGGTGATGGCCACCCACGACGACGAGATCGTCGACCAGATGCGCAAGCGCGTGATCGAGCTGTCCGCCGGCGAGATGGTCCGTGACCAGTCCCGCGGTGCGTACGGCTCGGCGCGCTGAGGAGTTCGTGTGAGACTGCAGTTCATCCTTTCCGAGATCGGCATCGGCCTGCGCCGCAACCTGTCGATGACCATCTCGGTCATTCTCGTGACGTTCGTGTCCCTGACCTTCGTCGGCGCCGCCGCACTGCTCCAGCAGCAGATCGCGCAGATGAAGGACGACTGGTACGGCAAGGTCGAGGTCTCGGTCTTCCTGTGCCCGCGCGGCTCGGAGCTGCCGACCTGCGCCTCGGGTGAGGTCACCCCCGAGCAGAAGCAAGCGGTCAAGGCGGAGCTCGCCTCGCCGGAGCTGAAGCGGTACGTCCAGACCGTGTACTACGAGAGCAAGCAGGACGCGTTCAAGTCGTTCCAGAAGAAGCTCTCCGACCAGCCGTGGGCCAAGGCGGTCACCGCGGACGACATGAACTCCTCCTTCCGTGTGAAGCTCGCCGACCCCCAGAAGTACCAGGTGGTCGCGGACGTGCTCACGGGCCGCCAGGGCGTCGAGGAAGTGCTCGACCAGCGACGGATCTTCGACACGCTCTTTCTCGTGCTCAACCGCGCGACCCTGATCTCGGTCGGACTTGCCACCGTGATGCTGCTCGCCGCCGTCCTGCTGATCACGACGACGATCCGGCTGTCGGCGATGAGCCGGCGCCGGGAGACCGGAATCATGCGTCTGGTCGGAGCATCCAACCTGTTTATTCAGCTCCCTTTCATGCTTGAGGGCGCGATTGCTGCCACAATCGGCGCGGGTCTGGCCGTCGGTGGCCTCTGGCTGGGGGTCCGTTACCTGGTCACCGATTGGCTCGGCAGTTCCGTGACCTTCGTCGACTACATCGACACGAGCAATGTGTGGTCCATCGCCCCGTATCTGGTAGCTGCCGCGGTCGTGCTCGCTGCGATCTCCTCGGTGGTCACTCTGAGTCGCTACACGAAGGTCTGAGCCCATGACGCAGCCCCGGATGCGGCGAACCCGTCGCCGCCTGATCGCCAGCACCATCACCGCCGTGCTCGTCGCGCTGACCGCGATCGCCGCACCGGCCATGGGTGACAGCTATGACGACCAGCGCCGCAACGCCGAGGCCCGGTCGGCCCAGCAGGCGAAGCGCGCCGAGCAGCTCGCGGCCTCGATCGAGGGGCTGAGCGCCGAGCTCGGCCAGGCGGTCCTCGACCTGCAGGCGACCGAGGCTCGCCTGCCGATCGCGCGGGCCGAGCTGGCCGCGGCCAAGAAGGAGCTCGAGGCCTCCCAGCGCGAGGCGGTGCTCATCGCGGCGCGGCTCGTGGACGCCAAGGCGCAGGAGACGTCGATCACCTCGACGATCACGGCCGACGACGCGCGCGACGCGACGATCCGGACCGCCGTCGGGCAGATGGCGCGGCGCGCGTACAAGGGCGAGACCGCCGCGACCGGCCTGAGCGTGGTCATGGACGCGAAGAGCACCCAGGACTTCGTGGACCAGTACGGCATGATCTCGACCGCGCTGCGCACCCAGACCCGCGCCCTGAACGAGCTCGAGCAGATCTCCGCCACGAACCGGAACGGGCGCGCGCGGCTGGTCGCGGTCAAGGACCGGGTCGCCGAGCTCAAGGTCGAGGCCGACGCGAAGGTCGTCGAGGCCGACAGGGCCCGGGCCGCGGCCGCCGCCCGGCAGGCCGAGATCGTCAAGCTGATCGCCGAGCAAGCGGCCAAGAAGAAGCTCATCGCCAGCAAGCGGGCGCAGGCCCAGGCCGAAGAGGCCAGGGTCGATGCCGAGCGCAACGCGATCGCTCGCGAGCTCGCCGGCATCATCGCCAGGCAGCGGGCGGCCGCCGCCGCGGCCGCCCGGGCCGCGGGCAGGATCTACCAGGCGCCGTCGGGGAACCTCACCGGCGTGCTGTTCGCCAACCCGACCTCGGTCAACCCGATGTACGTGACATCGGAGTTTGGCATGCGGGTCAATCCCGTCACGGGAATTTACAAGCTGCACGCGGGCATCGATCTGCGGGCCCAGTGTGGTACTCCCATCTTCGCGGCCCGCGCCGGCACCGTGCTGTGGGCGGAGTCCAGCGCCGCGCTCGGAAACCGCGTGATGATCAACCACGGTTTCGTGAGCGGGACGTTGTTGGCAAGCGCCTACTACCACCTGACCAGATACATCGTGAGCCCGGGACAGGGGGTCTCTCGGGGTCAGCTCATCGGCTTCGCCGGCGCGACCGGAAACGCCAACGGATGTCACCTCCATTTTGAGGTATGGAAGAACGGCTCGCCCGTGAACCCCCGCAGTTCGCTCGGCCTGTAGCCGGTCGGCCCCGAGAGCGCGATCCTCTAGGCTGAACTGGCACGAAGGACAGCGGCGAGGACGAACATGGAGGCTGGCAGGTGGCCCAGGAGCAGGTGCGCAAGCTGGTCGCCAGCAACCGCAAGGCGCGGCACGACTATTTCATCGAGGACGTGTTCGAGGCCGGTCTGATGCTGACCGGAACCGAGGTCAAGGCGCTGCGCGCGGGACGGGCGTCCCTGGTCGACGGGTTCTGCTCGATCGACAACCGCGGCGAGGCCTGGCTCGAGGGCGTGCACATCCCCGAGTACTCGCAGGGCACCTGGACGAACCACGCGCCGCGGCGCAAGCGCAAGCTCCTGATGCACCGCCACGAGATCGAGCGGCTGCAGTCCAAGACGCAGGAGAAGGGGCACACGATCGTGCCGCTCTCGCTGTACTTCCTGGACGGGCGGGCCAAGGTCGAGATCGCTCTCGCGCGCGGCAAGAAGGAGTACGACAAGCGGCAGACGCTTCGCGAGAAGCAGGACACCCGCGAGGCCCAGCGCGCCATCTCCACCCACCGTGACCGCTGACCGAGCCGGGTCCGCGCGACACTCGCCGTTCGCCTCGCAGCGTGCTCGCGTCGCTGCCCTGATCGCGGTGCTGTGCGCGCTGCTGGTCGCCGTCGCGCTGCCCGCCCAGGCCGCGACGTCCGGCCGGCACATCACGCGTTACGACGCCACGGTCGACCTCGCCGCGGACGGGACCATGCACGTCCGGCTCGACTTCGACTTCGACTTCGGCGACAACCCCGGCCACGGGCCGTACATCACCCTGCCGACCACGCAGAGGTACGACGACGAGTTCGACCGCGTCTACGAGTACACCGACATCCACGCGACCTCGGACGATCCGCAGGCCGCGCCCGCCGACGTCAACCTCTCCGAGGACAACGGCTGGCTCCAGGTCGACGTCGGCGACGAGAGCAAGGACGACGTCAGCGGCACGCACCGGTACACGATCACCTACACCGCGCGCGGGCTGGTCAACTCGGCGGACACGACGAACGCCGGGGACGAGCTGTACTGGAACGCGATCGGCGACACGTTGACGATCCCGCTGTCGAACGTCAGCATCACTGTCAACGGGCCGGCGCCGGTGCGGAAGGTGGCCTGTTTCGCGGGCTCGGTGGGCGCGACCGGCTCGTGCGACCTGGCCGCCGTCGACGGGTCACGGGCCCGGTTCGTGCAGGGATCCATCGAGCCGGGGGAGGCCCTGACCGTCGACGCGGGCTACGCGCCGGGAACGTTCACAGACGCCGCGCCGATCCTGCACGAGCGGTGGGAGCTCGGCAAGGCGTTCACTCTCAACCCGTGGACCGGTTCCGCGACGATCGCCGTGCTGCTCGTCGGGATCGGCCTCGTGCTGAGCCGGGCCCGGCAGCGCGGCCGGGACGAGCAGTACCTGGACCAGGTCCCCGGCCTGGCGCCGCTCGGTGACCAGCCGGGCGGCGTCGGGCCCCGACCGCGCCGGACGCCGATCGCGGTGCACTTCACCCCGCCGGCCGAGTTCCGCGCGGGCCAGCTCGGCACGCTGATCGACGAGCGTGCGGACCCGCGGGATGTCACCGCGACGATCGTCGACCTCGCGGTGCGGGGGTATCTGCGGATCGAGCAGACCGGGGCTGCGAACGCCCTCGGGCGCGGCGCGGACTGGCGCATGATCGCGCTGCGCGCCGCAGACGACGCGCTCGCGCCGTACGAGCGGACGCTGCTCAACGCCATCTTCGTCGGGCGCTCCGAGGTGACCTTGTCGGACCTCAAGACGACGTTTGCCAAGTCCATGACCCTGGTGCAGGGCCAGCTGTACGACGACGTCACCCAGCATGGCTGGTTCCGTGGGAACCCGAAGTCCGTGCGCACGCGCTGGTACGTCGCCGGGGGCCTGTTGACCCTGGCCGGTGCCGGTCTGACCGTGCTGCTCGCCGCGTTCACGCACTGGGGGCTCGTCGGGGTCGCGCTGCTGCTGGTCGGCGTCGTCCTGCTCGGGGTGGCCCGCACGGCACCCGCGCGGACGGCCGACGGCACGGCGGTGCTTGCCCAGACCCTCGGCTTCCGGCAGTACCTCGCGACCGCCGAGGCGGAGCAGCTGAGGTTCGAGGAGGGCGAGGACCTGTTCAGCCGGTACCTGCCGCTCGCGATCGTGTTCGGGCTCACCGAGCGCTGGTCCGGGATCTTCGAGCGCCTCGCCGCGCAGGGCCGCCAGGTCCCGGAGCCCACCTGGTACAGCGGTGGCGGGTACCACCTGGGTGCGTTCTGGCTGGCTTCGAACTCGTTCGGGCAGGCGATGGAGAGCTTCTCGGCCATCGCGTCCGAGTCGATCTCGGCGCCGACCCCCGGCTCGTCGGGGTCGTCGGGCTTCTCCGGGGGGTTCTCCGGCGGCGGCAGTGGCGGCGGGGGTGTCGGCGGCTGGTAGCTCCGGGTGCCCCGGGGCACTGCGCCGTGCCCGGAGGGGCGCTGGGCTCAGGCGCGGCGGCCGAAGAGGGCGAGCAGGGCCGTCTGCGGGTCGTCCGACGACGTGCTGGGCAGGGCCTCGGCGAACAGCGGGTGCCGCAGCTCGGCGGACCGCGCGGTCCACTCGATCAGCAGGCGGTCCACGGTCGGCGGGTCGATCGTCTCGTCGAGGTGCAGCGCGCTGGCCAGGTCCCAGCCGTGGATCGCGAGGTCGGTGACCAGTTCCTCGAGGTAGTCGCGGGCCGCGCGCGGGCCGACCGACAGCTCGACGGTTCGGTCGGGGGCGCCCTCCGCCATCAACGCCGCCCCGGCCGCGACGATGGCTTGCCGCCAGGTCGCGACGGCGTCCTCGCCGAGCACGTCGCCCTCGAACTTGTCGCCGACGTCGGCGATGGTGCGCCCGGCCAGGAGCTCGGGTACCCACAGCTGCTCGGCGGTCAGGTGGTTCACGAGGTCGCGTACCGACCAGTCGGCGCACGGTGTCGGGGCGTCCCAGCGATCACCGATGGCGTCGACCAGGGACGTGAACTTGTCGGCGTTCACCCGGTGCAGAGTCAGTAGCTCGTCCATACGGCAATCTTGCGACAACACCTGCCGGCTCGCAGCGCAAACCGACGTCAGAGCCGGCGCGGCTGGGCGGGGCGGCTCAGGCCGGGTCGGACGCCGGCACGATGGATCGCGGGATGCCCTGCCCCGAGGGGTCGAGCCCGAGCGAGGTGATGCGACGGCTACGGTCGGGCGTGATCTCCACGGTCGAGATGCTCGCGTTCGGCAGCGGGTGCAGCCGCCGCCCGCCGACCATGCCGAGGTACGCCATCAGCGTGACGCCATGGCTCACGACGAGGACCTCCGCGCCGGGCTCGTGCGCGCGCTCGATGCGACTGAAACCCCTGCGGACGCGGTCGAGGTAGACCACCGCGGGCTCCCCGCCCGGCAACCCGCGGAAGGTGCCCGCGAAGACCTCCCCGAACATCTCCTGCGGGTCGACGCGGGCGAACAGCTCGGCCTCGTGGGTCGCCTCGAGATCGCCGAAGCTGAACTCGCGCAGGTCGTCGTCGCTGGTCAGCGGTGTATCCGGGTGGTGCGCGAGGATCTCGTTCGCCGTGTCGACGGCGCGGCCCGACGAGCTCGAGTAGGCGGCTGCGAAGGACCTGCCGCGCAGGTCGTGCGCCGTCACGCGCACGCCTGCGCGCCCGTCGGGCGTGAGCGGGGAGTCGCACCAGCCCTGCAGGCGGTGCTCGGTGTTGTAGACGGTGCGGCCGTGTCGGACCAGGTACAACGTCAGGTTCGGGGTGCTCACGACGGCAGATCCTACGCAACCGGGATCTGAGGGAGTCTTGGCTCTCCTGACACTTCCGTGGGTCGTTGAGAGCGGCACTGATGTGCTTCGCGGACACAATGAGGTGCTTCGCGACGGCGCTGAGGTCCCGAAGCGTGCGGATTGAGGTTCGCCGACTCGGTTCGCCGATCTCACGCGACTTCGTCGGTCCAGCCAGTGTCCGAGATCGCCGGCAAGTCCGCCTGGTCGACCTCAGAGCAGCGCTCTGTGCAGCGAAAGTGCACCAAAACGTCTCATTCACTGCACTCTGGCTGCACAGAGCGATGCACTAAGCCCGCCCACTCGCCGGATTGAACACCGGCCCGGCGTCGAACTCCCGGGCTACCCGCGAGGTCGCCGGGCTACCCGCGAGGTCGGCAACCCGCGAGGTCGCCCTGGCAGCGATCCGGGATCTGACGCGCCACGGTCCGCCTGACCCAGCGTCGAGCCGAGCGATCACCACGGC
>NZ_DATCNW010000258.1:0-38111 GCF_036565025.1 Pengzhenrongella sp. | reverse complement strand
ATCCCTGGAACGGCGACGACCACACTCGTCGGCGCGGGCTACCTCAAGGCCGCTCCAGCGGTCAACACCGAGTACACCGTGACGTACTCGGCCACCACCGGCGTCGTGAGCGCCTCGAATGTCGGCACGTCGACCGTGGGTGCGGAGTGCATCGCCTAGTCCGGGGTGTCTGAGCGCCCGGCGACCATCCCCTTGGTCGCCGGGCCTTTGGCATGCCCGACCAGCAGCAGACTGCGGACATCGGTGCGGACTGCGCACATCCGATGTGCGCATCGGGGACGGATGTGCGCAGTTTGCGGCTGGGCTATGCCCCCGGGTGCGCGAACCGCCAGGCGGTCCAGGCGCTGGACAGGATCTCCGGCAGGGCGTACTCGACTCGCCAGCCCATGTCTCGGCGATGCGGTCCACCGACGCGACGACGCTCGCGGGGTCACCCGGGCGGCGCGGGCAGATCTCCGGCTCCACATTCCAGCCGGAGACCGCCGCCAGCCCGCGCACGACCTCGAGCACGGTGGACCCGGTACCCGTTCCCACGTTGAAGACGTCCCACGGCCGCTGCGGCAGGGACAGGTAATCGAGCGACGCGATGTGGGCCCGGGCCACGTCGCGCACGTGCACGAAGTCGCGCACGCAGCTGCCGTCGCGGGTCGGGTAGTCGCCGCCGAACACCTTGGGCCGCTGACCGAGGGACCTGCCCTGGAGCAGCATGGTCACCAGGTTCATCACCAGCGGGTCACCGAGCTCGGGCGAGCCCGCGCCGGCCACGTTGACGTAACGCAGCGACACCGCACGCAGGCCCCAGGCCCGCGCCGAGTCCCGGACGAGCCACTCCCCGACGAGCTTCGTCTGGCCGTAGCGGTTCTCGGGCGACAGGGGCGCATCCTCGGTCACCTCGTAGGTCACCGGGGTCCGTAGACGGCGGCCGACGAGGAGAACACGAGCCGGTCGACGTTCGTCGCCTACATCGCCAGCAGAGCGTTGGCCAGACTGGTGATGTTCGCCCCGAAATTCAGGGCGGGCAGCGCCATGGACTCGTCGACGCGCTTCTTCGCGGCAAGATGGATCACCGATGTCACGTCGGACTCGCGGAGCACCGGCCCGGCGACCATCTGTCGCCGGGCATTGCCATGCCCACTGAGAGCGCTCCCATTGGCACACAATCAGCCCACCATTGACACATTCCATTCCTCCGTTAAGATGAATTTTCCCGGCGCCGCACTCCGGACCGGTCGGACGCACCTCTCGCACCACGCACCCGTGCAGTGCCAATGGCGACACTGCCCGCCCCGTGCAACCGCCCCCGCGACGCACGTCGATCCGATTACCGAGTGTTGAGTTGACGGCTGCCGTGCCGGAAGGCGCCCGCGAGCCGACGACCGGACTGGATTGCAGTGACGCTTTCCCGCAGGCGCCCCACTCGACCGCTCGCGCGGCGGCGGGCGCCCTGGAGGCTCCCGGCCCGCGGCGCTTTCCTGCTGCGACTGCTCGCCACCTTCAGCGGGGTGCTCGTGCTCCTCACCGCCGGGCTGTTCGCCGCCCAGTCGCACGACGCGCGACGCGCCGCGCTCGCGGACGGGACACAGCGCCAGCTCGCGCGGGGCGAGGCCCTCGAGGATCTGTTCGCCTCGGCGGAGGCGGCCGGTGCCGACCCGTGGTCCGCCGTTCGCGCGAGCCTGACCTCCCTGGCGACGCAGGACGGCGTCCACCACGCGCTGCTGATCTCATACTCCGGGGCCGTCGCCGCGGCGAGCAGCACCGACGCCCAGGCGACCGAGCTGCCTGCTTCGGACGTCGCCAAGGTCGTGCGCACCGGCGAGCCCGCGTTCTCCCGGCGGTTCCACCAAGGCCAGGAGGAGCACGAGTACCGCTCGCGCGTCGAGCTCGCGGGCGCGCCCTACGTGCTGGTGGTGGCCGTCGACCCCGTCGTCCTGCACCGCGCCATCGCGACCCTCGAGTCCTCGCTCCTGAGGTCGCTCGCGATCGGCCTCCTGCTCGCCCTCCCCCTGCTGTACCTGCTCGGCGGACGAAGCCTCGCCCGCCGGTTCGGGGCCGCCGTGGATCACGCCACCCTCGACCGCCTCACCGGGCTGCCCAACCTCTTCTCCTTCGAGGAGGCGCTCGAGAAGGAGGTCGCGCGCGCCCAGGACTTCGGCGAGAGCCTCACCCTCGCCCTCCTCGACGTCGATGACTTCGTGTTCGTGGTGGCGAGCCGCGGCCGGCAGAAGGGCGACGACCTCCTGGTCAGCCTCGGCGACGCCCTGCGCGGCATCCGGCGCGTCGATCGCGCCTTCCGCGTGGGCGGCGACCAGTTCGCGGTGATACTTCCGCACACCCCGCTCGACGACGCGGTGATCGCGGTCGAGCAGCTTCGCCGGGTCACGCTCGGCCGGCTGGACGGGACCACGCTCAGCGCCGGACTTGCGGTGTTCGAGCCGGCGGGTGGTGACCTCGACGCGGCCGCGCACGCCGCCGTGCTCCGCGACCACGCCGACCAGGCCATGCGGGAGGCCAAGCACCGCGGCCGCAACGGGTGCGTCACGTTCCCCGAACTCGCGCAGGTCACCCCGCTGCGCACCAGCGCCGCCACGATCGCCGCCACCCGGCACCTGCTCACGACCCGGCAGATGGGGGCCGTGTTCCAACCGATCTGGAACCTCGACACCCACACGGTCTTCGGCTACGAGGGCTTCGCGCGCCCGTCGTTCGAGCACTGGCTCGGCGGCCCCTTGGATGCCTTCTCCGGCGCCGCACGCCTCGGGCGGATCGACGATCTCGACACGCTGTGCCGGGAGTCCGTCCTCGCCCGGGCAGGCAGCCTGCCCGACGACGTCCTGCTCTTCCTCAACATCACGCCGGTCGCGTTCAACCGCAGCGGGATCGGCGAACAGCTGCGCAGCGAGGTCGAGGCCGCCGGGCTGAACCCCCGGCAGATCGTCCTGGAGCTCACCGAGCACGCCGGCACGCACGCCGACGTCGTCGGCGCCCCGCTGCGGGAGCTGCGCAGGTCCGGCTTCCGCCTCGCCATGGACAACGTCGGCGCAGGCGAGCGCGGGCTCGACCTGCTCAACGCCGTCCGGCCCGACTTCGTCAAGGTCGATCGCGCTCTCGTGTGCAGTGCGCGCGACGGCGGCCGGGGCCGCACCGTCCTGGCGAGGATCGTGGCCTACGCCGCCGCGACGGGCGCCGTGGTGATCGCCGAGCGCATCGAGACCGAGGAGTTCTTGCACCATCTCGAGCGCGCTGGGCGGACCGTCGGCCGCCGGGCTCGGTTCGTCGGCGGGCAGGGCTATCTGCTCGGCCGGCCGGCCGCCGACTCCCCGGCGCTGCAGACAGCGGTCCTCGGCTGGCCGCTGCCGCACGGGGTCGGGCATGAACCGTTGGTGTCCGCGTCCTGATCGAGCAGACACCACCCCCGCCCTCAGAAAGTACCCCGCCGCCCGATATCCGTTGCGGACTCGGGTCGTCACGTTCGTCGCGAATTGTCCGCGCGCGGGTTCGGACGGGAATGTATTGATTCGGGTCAGAATGCGAATGGTGCGCCCCCGAACGCGCGAACAATTCCCCCTCCGTTGTCACCCGAGAATCGCCGCCTTGCGATTTGCTGTGGTCAACTTTAACTCCGGGAATGTGAGCCTGACTCCCGGTGCCGACCTGCCGGGAGCGACCAAGGAGTACGGCGATGAACTGGTTGTCCGCACGCCGTCAAGGCGCGCCACGCAGAGCGCGTGGCCTTGCCGCCACCATGACCGTCCTGCTCGCCCTGGTCGGCAGCGGCATCCTCGTGGGGCTGACGGCCTCCCCCGGCGCGGCGGCCGTCACGGACCCGTTCACTCAGGTCTTCGCCACGAGCACGACCGGGGACATCCAGATCCGCGGCAACACAGTGCTCAGCTGCCTGGACGGGGCGAGCGCGTGCGCCACCGCCCGAGCCGGCAGAAGGGCTACCAACAACACGTTCTTCATGGACTACGTCGACGTCGATGGCGACCCGCTCACCTTCAACTCCTCGACCGCCCGCGTCGACGTCCCCGCCGGCGGCTCCGTGCTGTTCGCGGCGCTGACGTGGGGCGGGGACACCACCCAGGGCGGGGACGGGGACGGCGAGGCGCCGGAGAACGGCGTCGGGGCCGCAAGCACCGCACCGGACGCTGCGAACCGGGGTCAGGTCAAGCTGAAGGTGCCCGGTGCGGGCACCTACGCCACCGTGCTGTCGACCCACACGTCGACGAACGGCGGTACCTACCAGGGGTACCTCGACGTGACGTCGCAGGTGCAGGCTGCAGGCAACGGCCAGTACGCCGTCGCCGACGTCCAGGCCGGCACGGGCACCACCATGTTCGGCGGCTGGGCGCTGACCATCGCGTACCGGGACCCCACCGCCCCGGCGCGCAACCTCGCGATCTTCAGCGGTTTCGGCGCGGTGTTCGCCGGCGACGACGTCGACGTTCCGGTCGCCGGATTCCTGACGCCGCCGGGCGGCGAGGTCAGGACGACCCTCGGGTCCGTCTCCTACGAGGGTGACGCCGGCATCTCCGGCGACCAGCTCAGACTCGGCAACGACGTCGGGAGCCTGCAGGACGTCGCCGACGGCCTGCACCCGGTCGACGACACCTTCACCTCGGTCATCAGCGACCGAGGCGTGGACTCCGCGGTGCGCAACCCGAAGTACGCGAACCAGCTCGGCTTCGACGCGGCAACCTTCGACGTCGACAACTTCCTGCCCAACGGGTCGACGAATGCCGTGATCCGGCTCACCTCGACCAATGACGCGTACTACCCCGGCGTGGTGACGTTCGCGACAGACCTGGCCGTCCCCGACCTCCCCGCGACGAAGTCGGTGCGCATCGCCGCCAAGGCCACCGGCAACACCCAACCGACGCTCGTGGAACCTGGTGACACGCTCGAGTACGCCGTGGACGTGCGCAACGACGGCTTCGACGCCTCGGCGAACACGGTCCTGCGCGACGTCGTCCCGGCCGGGACCACCTACGTGCCCGGTTCGCTCTCCTCGGGCGGGGTGGCCCTGACCGACGCGGCGGACGCCGACGCCGGCGGCTACGACGCCGGAACCCGACAGCTCACGGTCGGCATCGGCACGGGCGCCGACGCCGCAACCGGGGGCAAGGTCGCGATCGGCACCGCCGCCGGTCCGGTGACGTTCCGGGTCGTCGCCCCAAGCCCCGACGGTGCCTCGTTCTCCAACACGGCGAATCTCACCTTCGAGGGTGACCAGACCGGCATCCTGCTGGCCGGTTCGTCCGACACCGTCACCTCCGGCGTGGTCGGCCACCACAGCGCCCTCGCCGTCACCAAGGCGGCGGACCGTTCCGTCGTCCAGCGGGACTCGGGGACGGCTGTCACCTACACCCTCACGGTCTCCAACTCGGGTCCGTACGAGGACCCCGCGGTCACCGTGACCGACACCCTGCCCGCCGGGGCGCTCGTCGAGAGCGTGACCCCGAGCTCCGGCAACTGCACGACGCCGGCCGGCCTGGTGCGGTGCGACCTCGGCGCGGTCGCGGTCGGCGCCGCCGCAGCGACCATCACGGTCCGGGTGGACCTCGACGACACGACCGGCGTGGCCACCGACACCGCTCGCGTCGCCGGCTCGAACCTCGACGACGACGCCTCCGACGACGTCGCGTCGGTCTCGACCGAGGTCAACACGGGCCCCGTCGCGAGCGACCGCACGGTCTTGACCGACACCGACACCCCCGTGGCGATCGCCCTGCTCGCAGGAGCCACGGACGCGGACGACCAGCCGCTGTCGGTGAGCTCGGTCGGCCCGGTCGGTCACGGCTCGGTGAGCGTCGCCGGCCCGGGCCGGGCGACCTACACGCCCGATCCGGGCTATGCCGGACCGGACACCTTCACGTACACGGTGTCCGACGGGCACGGCGGTGCCGCGACCCCGACGGTCCGCGTCACCGTGCTCAACGCCGCCCCGATCGCCGTCGACGACGCCACGTCGGCGCGGTTCAACACGCCGGTGGTCGTGCAGGTCCTGGCGAACGACTCCGACCGCAACACGGCGGGGACCGATCAGGTGCTGACCATGACTGACCCGGTCGTGAGCAGCGCCGGCGCCGACGTTCGCTGGACCGCCGACGGCACCGTCTCGCTCACCCCGGACGCCGACTTCGTCGGCGACGTCGTGCTCGACTACCGGGTCTCCGACGGCGCGGGCGGCACCGATACCGGGCGTCTCGTGGTGACCTTCGAGGCCCCCGTCGCGACGGCGCTCGATGACAGCGCGACCACCCCCTATGACACGTCCGTGCTCGTGGACGTGCTCGCGAACGACGACAGCGGGCGGGGCCTCGACCCGACGCTGCTCGAGGGCTCCATCTCCGACGCCGTCGACGCCGACGGCGCGGTGCAGGGGACGGTGCTCCTCCAGGACGGGGAGCTGCTCTTCGTGCCGCGGGCGGGCAGCGCCCTGACCATGGCCGACGCCCCGAGGCTGAGCGGCCCGCCACCCGTGGGCTTCTCCGGCACCGTGACGTTCGACTACACGATCAGCAACGAACTCGGCGGCACGGCCACCGCGAGGGTCACCGTCACCGTCGAGCCTGAGCTGGTGGCGACGCCCCTCGTGGTGCCGGCGACGCCGGTCGTGGTGCCGGCGACGCCGGTCGTCGCGGCACCGCACAGCCCGCCGACCAGCACGCTGGCCCAGACCGGGGCGGACGTCGGTGCGACCGGCGCGGCCGCGATGCTCTTGATGGGCCTGGGCATCGGCGCGTTCCGGCTCGCGAGAACCCGTCGGAACCGGTCGACCACGGCGCCCCTCGGCGGATAGGCGACGTCGCCGTCCTGTCTCAGCGTGCCGCGAAGGGCAATACGGTGTTCCCTGGCAACGCCGCGAGAAGGAGCCCTGTGACCACCACACCGATCGACGCCACGACCACCGACGCCTGGAAGTCCCTGCGCGCACACCACGACGCGCTGGAACCGGACCTACGGGGCTGGTTCGCCGCCGACCCCGCACGCGCCGCCCAGCTCACCCGGAACGTCGGGGACCTGCACGTCGACCTGTCGAAGAACCTGATCACCGCCGAGACGCTCGCACTGCTGGTGCGGCTCGCCGAGGAGGTCGGCCTGCCCGAGCGGATCGAGGCGATGTTCTCGGGCGAGCACATCAACGTGACCGAGGACCGTGCGGTGCTGCACACGGCCCTGCGCCGGCCGCCGTCGGCCACGCCGCAGCTCGTCGTCGACGGCCAGGACATCGACGCCGACGTGCAGGAGGTGCTCGGCAAGGTCGACGCGTTCGCGGACTCGGTCCGCAGCGGCGCCTGGACGGGCGTGACCGGCGAGCGCGTGGCGACGGTCGTGAACATCGGCATCGGCGGCTCCGACCTCGGACCGGTCATGGCGTACGAGGCGCTCAAGCCCTACGTCGCCGACGGCCTCACGGTCCGGTTCGTGTCGAACATCGACCCGACCGACGTCGCCGAGACCGTCAAGGACCTCGACCCGGCCACGACGCTGTTCATCGTCGCGTCCAAGACCTTCGGGACCCTGGAGACGCTGACCAACGCGCGCCTCGCCCGCGACTGGCTCTGGACCGGGCTGCTGGCCGACGGCGCGATCGAGGACTCCGAGGCGGACCGCACCCGTGCGGTGGCCCGGCACTTCGTCGCCGTCTCCACGGCCCTGGACAAGGTCGCGGCGTTCGGCATCGACCCGGCGAACGCGTTCGGCTTCTGGGACTGGGTCGGCGGGCGGTACTCGCTCGACTCCGCCATCGGCACCTCGCTCGCGATCGCCGTCGGGCCGGAGAACTTCCGCGCGTTCCTGGGCGGGTTCCACACGGTCGACGAGCACCTGCGCACGACGCCGTTCGCACAGAACGTGCCCGTGCTGATGGGGCTGCTGAACGTCTGGAACGTGAACTTCCTGGACGCGCACACGCACGCGGTGCTGCCGTACGCCCAGTACCTGCACCGCTTCGCCGCCTACCTCCAGCAGCTCACGATGGAGTCCAACGGCAAGTCGGTGCGCTGGGACGGCACGCCCGTCACGAGCCAGACCGGCGAGGTCTTCTGGGGCGAGCCGGGCACGAACGGGCAGCACGCGTTCTACCAGCTCATCCACCAGGGCACCCGGGTGATCCCGGCGGACTTCATCGCGTTCGCGACCCCCGCCCACCCCCTGCGCGACGGCGACGCCGACGTGCACGAGCTGTTCCTCGCGAACTTCTTCGCGCAGACCAAGGCCCTCGCGTTCGGCAAGACCGCCGAGGAGGTCCGCGCCGAGGGCACGGCGGAGGAGATCATCCCGGCCCGCGTGTTCCCCGGGAACCGGCCGACGACGTCGATCATGGCGCCGTCGCTGACGCCCGCGGTGCTCGGCGAGCTCATCGCGCTGTACGAGCACATCACCTTCGTGCAGGGCATCGTGTGGGGCATCGACAGCTTCGACCAGTGGGGCGTCGAGCTCGGCAAGAAGCTCGCCGTGGAGATCGCGCCCGCGGTGTCCGGCGACAGTGCCGTGCTCGCGGCGCAGGACTCCTCCACGCGCGCCCTGATCGAGTACTACCGGGTCCACCGCCGGTAGTGCTCGCGCTCACCTGGCCGACGGCGGGGTCGTCGTCGGCCGGGCAGTGGCGCGGGGGGTCGGCAGCGGGGACGTCATCCGGAGCTTGAGCCCGGCCCGGTGCACGACCTCGGGTACGCGCGCGGCGGGCACCGGCCGGGCGATGTAGAAGCCCTGGATGATGTCGCAGCCGAGGGTCCGCATCTGCTCGAGCAGCTCGGCGGTCTCCACACCCTCGGCGACGATCCGCAGGTCCAGGCTGTGACCGAGCCCCACGATGCTGGCGATCAGCACCCCGCTCGTGCGCGCGTCCAGCGCACGGGAGAGCCCGAGCACGAAGCCCTGGTCGATCTTGAGCTCGCGGACCGGCAGCCGCTGGAGGTACGACAGGCTCGAGTAGCCGGTGCCGAAGTCGTCGAGCGAGAGCGTCACGCCGAGCGAAGCGAGCTCCTCGAGCGTCGGCACGGTCCGGTCAGGCGCCCCCATGACGCTGCTCTCGGTGATCTCCAGGATGAGCCGGTTCGCGGGCACCCCGGCCATCTCGAGTGCCGCGGTGACCTGCTGGGGAAGGTTCGGGTCGTTGACGTTGCGGGCCGAGAGGTTCACCGCGACGGCGAGGTCGTAGCCGGCGTCGCGCCATTGCCGGCACTGGCGCAGGGCCTTGGCGAGGACGACCTGCGTGAGCAGGTCGATCAGGCCGGTCGACTCCGCCAGCGGGATGAAGCCAGCCGGTGCGACGGGCCCGAGCGTGGGGTGGGTCCACCGCACGAGGGCCTCGACGCTCGACACGATGCCGTCGGCCAGATCGAGCTTGGGCTGGAAGTGCACGTCGATCTCGTCCCGATCGAGCGCGCTGCGCAGGTCGGCGAGCAGCTCGAGGCGCTCGGCCCGCCCGTGGTCGAGCCGCTCGGTGTAGACCACGACCGGCACGCCGGCATCCTTCGCGGCGTACATGGCGGTGTCGGCGTGCCGCAGCAGGTCGGTGTAGCTCTGGCCTCCCCCGTCCACGGCGACCCCGATCGAGGCCCCCGTGCTGACCGTGACGTCGGGCAGGTCGACCGGTGACCGGAGCGCCTCGATGATGCCGCTCGCGACGGCGAGCGCGTCCGGCACGGCGTGCGCGGACGGTGGCAGCAGGACGGCGAACTCGTCGCCGCCGAGGCGGCCCACGGTCGCTCCGGCCGGCTGCACCGCGCGGAGCCGGTCGGCGACGACCCGCAGGAGCTGGTCACCGATGTGGTGCCCAAGGGCGTCGTTGACCTCCTTGAACCGGTCGAGGTCGAGCAGCAGGACGACCGCCCGGCCCTCCTCCGGGCGCTGGCTGAGCAGCGCCCGCATGCTGTCGGTCAGGTACGACCGGTTGGGCAATCCGGTGAGCACGTCGTGGGTGGCCTCGTACTGGAGGCGTTCGACGAGCCGGACGCTCTGCAGCGCGACGGTCAGATGCCCGGCGAGGGTCTTGAGCAGCGCCAGATCGTTCGAGGTGAAGTGGGTCAGGTCGCCGAGCCGGTCCAGCACCACGAGCGTCCCCTGCGTGCCGGACCGGACCAGCGGCACGACGAGCGCATCCCCGACCCCGCGCGCGGCGAGCCATCGGCGCTCGGCCGGATCGTGGGAGCGCGCGCTCAGCAGCAGCGAACGCTCGGATCGGACGCTGGTCGTCAGGAGATCGTCCGGCGCCCGGCCGCCGCGGTCGATCTGGACGATGCCCGCCTCGCCGACGCCGATGACGATGGGCCCCGTCGTGTCCTGGATCGTCAGCTCGGCGCGGTCGGCGCGCAGCAGCTCGCGCACCTGCGGTAGCAAGCGCCCAGCCAGGGCTTCGACGCTCAGCGCACCCTCGCCGATGCCGATGAACTCCTGCACCTCCTGCAGGGACCGGTGCCTGCGGCGCAGCACCAGGTACGCCTGGTACGACGCTGCGGTCACCGCGACGAAGCCCACGAGCAGGAAGGGACCGAGGGAACCCGCCATCAGCAGAACTGCACAGATGAGGCCCGCACCGGTGTTGATGGCGACGAAGACACTCGCCGAGACCATGACCTCCCGTACGTCGTCCCTGTTCACCGGCCCGGAGTTGATCCGGATCACGACCAGGACCAGGGAACTCATCACCAGGTCGACGACGGCCAGCGAGACGTAGCAGGACGCGCCGGTTCGCAGGGTCAGCCCGACCGTCCCGCCCGCGAGGTAGTGCGCGAGGGTGATCACCGCGGCGAGGTCGAGCAGGTACGACGCCGTGTTGAACGAGAACTTGAGCGGCGGGGCGCGTTGCACGAGGAAGGCTGCGACGGCGCCGACCACTCGCGCGACGATCAGCTCCCCGGGCGGGCAGTAGAGCAGGCCGAGCAGGACTGGCACGCCCGACAGCGAGAACGAGTACGCCTGCCGCCGGACCTCGATCAGGGCCTGGCCCAGCTCCGTCAGGAAGAAGGCGACGGCGAAGCCGAGCACCAGGATGATCGTCCAGGTGCCCGCATCGAAGTTGAGCAACGGCGTGGCCGGGACGCGAAACGCAAGGGCGAGACCCGCGACCGCGAGCAGCACCGTGAGCGCAATCGTCTGCGCGGTCGGGCCTGCCCACCGTCGCCCGGGCGCGACCGTGCGCGCGGGACTCTCGTCGCGGTACTCCTCACCCGGTCGGGCCATGCTCACCCCGCAGTCGAAGGGGACTCTGCTTCGACGTCGGCGTCGAATGCTGCGTTCCAGCCTAACTGGTCAGCTCCAGCGGGCGCTGGACCAACGCGCGCTCTCCCAGGTCACGCCGCTCCACCGGGCCCGCGACCACCTGGCGCTGTCCCACGAGCCGTCGCTCCAGCGGGCACTGCTCCAGCGGGCACTGCTCCACCGGGCGCTGCTCCAGCGGGCGCTCGCCCAGTCCGTCGAGGTCCATCCGTCGCCGCTCCAGCGGGCACTCATCCACTCCCCGCCGTCCCAGCTCGTGCCGTCCGAGGACGCTTGTGACCAGGCGGCCGGGTCCCAGGCCGTGCCGACGACGTCGACCTCGCCCGAGAGCACCTCACCGGTCTGCGGGTCGACGAGGTAGCTGCCGCCGCGCGCGGCATCGAGAGAACCGGCGCCGGTCGACATCGGCCAGCTCTGGTCCACGGACAGCCTTGCCCTCGCGACGGGCACCGCGGTCGCCCGTGCGGTTGCCTTCGCGACCGCTACCGCCGCTAAGACGTCGAGCTGACCGGCTCCGGCGTCGATGCGGGTCGAGCCCGAGATCGACCGGGCGGTGCGCAGCAGGGCGTCCTTGACCTGGTCCGGGCCGAGGTTCGGGTTGGCCTGCAGGACCAGTGCCGCGGCACCGCTCACGACGGCGGCGGCCTGCGAGGTGCCGCTGCCCCGGAACAGCCGTCCCGTCTCGTCGCCGGCCACGCGGCCCTCGGGGTACGTGCGGTCGACGAACGAGCCCGGTGCCCGCAGCGAGGCGATCGACCGGCCGGGGGCCACCAGGTCGACGTGCCGCTCCGCGGTGCCGCGGCTGCTGAAGTCGGCCACCGACGGCGAGGCCCAGCCGGCGGTGGTCCCCTGGGGATCCGACGCGCCGACGGCGATCACGTACGGGTCGATCGCCGGGTCCGTGAGCGTGCCCGCGTCCGCACCGCCGTTGCCTCCGGAGACCACCACGACGAGGCCGCGATGCCACGCGTGCTCGGCGGCCGCCGCGAGCGGATCAAGCTGGTACGGCTGGACCGACGCGGTACCGAACGAGAGGTTCACGACCCGCACGTTCATGCCGTCGTCGGTGCGGTGCTGCGACACCCAGTCCAGGGCGGCGATGATCTGGCTGACGTCCGCGCTGCCGTCGGTCGCCGCGAGCTTGAGCGCGAGCAGCTGGGCGTCCGGCGCCACACCGAGCTGGCGGATCGAGTCGGCCGGGTCGAGCTCGTTCGACCGGGTCGTCGCGGGGTCCTTCGCGGCGATGATGCCCGCCATGTGGGTCCCGTGGCCGAAGGTGTCGTCGGCGAGCACGTCGGTGCTGTTGGCCTCCAGCGAGAGGTCCGGTCCGCGCACGATCTTGCGGGGCGCGTCCAGTCCGGGTACCGCTTCGACTCCCGAGTCGAGCACCGCGACGGTGACGCCCTGGCCGGTGATCGCCCGCCCGGCAGCGTCCCGCTGGCTCCACACCGACCGGGCGCCGATCGCCTTCGTCAGGGCGAACAGCGAGCCGGGGTCGAGCAGCGAGGTGTGCTCGTCGAGGGCGTTCAGGGCGGCCCGATCCGCGTTCGCGTCGCCCCAGAGCGTTCCCACCGACCGGGTCGTGCTGTGCTGTGGATCCTGTCCGATGACGTCGGCCGGCGCGTTCGCCGACGCGACGGAGGGGAGCGCCAGGATCGATCCCGCGACCATCGCGACGCCGGCCACCCAGGAGCTCCAGCGCGGGGCGCCGGTCACCACGTCGTCACGCATCAGGTCTGCTCCAAAGGTCAGGGCACGAGGCTCAGAATTCCCTTGGGGCCTAGAGACGTTTCCAAGCGCTGGCCTGCCGGGTTACCCCCCTCATCGGCACGTCGACGAGCCTTGTGAGCCGTCGCGGTGACGTTGGGCGCGGAACTTCGCCCGCGCGCGCCGAACCGGCGCCTCGCGGCCGAAGCCATCCAGGACGCCGCCGGAGCACTCGCCTCCGCCGTCGGTCGGCTGCCCTCAGTCGGCGGGTCCTGCGATGAGGGTCACGGTGGCGGACCGGCTCTGGCCGGTCGCGGCCGCGGCCGCGGCCGCGGTGATGGTGACCTTGTCACCCGGTGCGTGGTTGGCCAGCAGCGCACTGAGCGAGTCGGCGGAGGTGACCGCGACGCCGTCGAGCGCCGTGATCGTGTCCCCGACTGCGAGCCCGGCATCGGCCGCCGGCGTCCCGGAGATGACCCCGCCGACGACGGCGCCCGTGGTCGCCTGGCCCGTCGCCGCGAGCCCGGAGGTCGCAAGGTCGGCGGCCTCGGCCACGCCGGCCGGCACGATCTGCACGCCGAGGAAGCCCGGGTAGCCGATCGTCACGGACGCGGAGTCGACGCCCGCGACGATCCCGTCCGCGACCTTGAGCGCGTCGGCGATCGGGATCGCGTACCCGGTGATGTCCGCCGAGCCCGACGACGCCGCCGTCGTCATCCCCAGCACGTCGCCCTGGACGTCGAGCACGGCGCCGCCGGAGTCGCCCGAGACGACGTCGGCGTTGAGCTCGATCAGGCCGGTGAGGGTCTCGCCGGCGCTGACCCCGTCGCTCCGCGTGGTGACCGGCTGGTCGAGCGCCGTGACGGTCCCGCCCGCGGCGAGCAGGTCGCCACCGCCCTCCGCGTTCCCGACGGCGGTCACGGCGTCGCCGACGCTGACCGTGTCCTGGTCGATCGGAGCCGTCGCGAGCCCGGAGGCGCCCTGGAGCCGGAGCACGGCGACGTCGGCGGTCGCGTCGGTTCCGACGACCTTCGCGGCGTAGGTCTTGCCGGTCGACTCGACCGTGACCGCGAGCTTGGTCGCACCCTCGATGACGTGGTTGTTGGTGAGGATCTCGCCGTCGGAGGTCAGCACGATGCCGGTGCCGGCGGCCTGCGCGGCCTGGTAGCCGAGCGTGGTCACGATGGTCACGAGGCCGACCTGCTGCGCGGCGGTCGCGGCGGTGGTCGTGGTGGCGGTGGAGGTGTTCGGGATCGTGGTGTTCGGGATCGTCGTCTCGCCTGAACCCTGGTCGAACCCGTCGCCCTGCGGGCGGTCCATGGTGCGCGATGAGGTCGTGCCCTGACCGCTCGTCGTCGTGGAACCGGTACCCGAGCCGGCTCTCGCGGCCCACACCGACCCGCCGGCGAAGAGTCCGAGGGCGAGCGCCGTGCCCGCCGCGACGGTGGCCCGACGCCGCCGACCGGCCACGGCGCGACCCGGCTCGGCCAGATCCGGCACCGGCCCGAAGCCGGGAGTACCCCGAGCGCCGGGTGCGCCGGCGTCATCCGACGTTCTGGCATCTTCGGGAGTCGGGACCCGGCCGTCGTTCGTGTCCATCGTGGAGACCTCTCTCGTACCGGCCCCGCCATGGTGCCGGTACAACGATCCAAGGTCGCCAACCCGGGAGGTCGCTGTGAGCACACTGGATGGAAGGTAAGCAGATGTGTGCAGGTCCGCCCGTCGCGGCTTCGGCCAGGTGGACCGCCGGGCTAGTCCGCGCTGAGGACCACGATCCCGTCGTCGTCGCTCCACAGCCGTTGTCCGGGCGTGAAGTCGACCCCGCCGAAGCTCACGACGCCATCGACCTCTCCCCTTCCTGCCTTCGCGCTCTTGCGCGGATTGGAGCCGAGCGCCTTGATGCCGAGCGGGAGCGTGCGGAGCGTCGCGACGTCGCGGACCACCCCGTTGATGACCACGCCGGCCCACCCGTTCGCGACTGCCGAGGCCGCGATCAGGTCGCCCATCAGCGCGCTGTGCAGCGACCCGTCGCCATCGACGACGAGCACGCACCCGGCGCCCGGCTCCGCGAGGATCCGTTTCACGAGCGCGTTGTCTTCTCGACAGCGCACCGTGCGGACGACCCCGGCGAACGAAGGCAGGCCCCCGAACTGGCGCAGCTGCAGGTCGCAGCTGGCAATCACCGCTTCGTGCTCGTCCACGAGATCTGCGGTCGAAAAGACCGGTGCGTGCGTCATCGAAGGTTGCCTTCCGTCGTGGAGCGGGACGCCGAAGGGAACTTAGCCCGAATCCGCCAGGCTTAGGCTCGACGCGTGAGCATCGCCGGCGCGGGCATTCCGAGCGGACCCACCTCGACGCGGGTCGACCGGTGGGTGTGGGTCGTGCGCATGACCCGCACCCGTGCGCAGGCCGCGGCCGCGTGTCGCGCGGGCCACGTGCGCATCAACGGGGATCGCGCCAAGCCGGCCACGATGGTGAAGGTCGGCGACGAGATCCGCCTCCGGGTCGACGGGCTCGAGCGCATCGTCGACGTCGCCAAGATCATCGAGAAGCGAGTGGGCGCGACGGTCGCGGCGGAGTGCCTCGTCGACCGCACGCCTCCCCCGGTACCGCGCGAGCACGTTGCGCTCATCGCGCAGCGCGACCGCGGCGCCGGCCGGCCCACCAAGCGCGAGCGCCGCGAGATCGACCACCTGCGCGGCCGCGACGAGCAGAGCCATTCATAGCCGAGCCCGCCCTGCACTACCGCCCCGGCAGCCACGCAACCTGCTTGCGCCACTGGTGCAGCTGGCCACCCTCGTGGCCGTTGAACGGGTAGACCTCGAGGTCGGACTCGCCCGCGTAGGCGTTGTACGCGGCGAACACGGTCGATGGCGGCACGATGTCGTCCATCAGGGCGACCGAGAACATGGCCGGCGCGTTCGCGCGCTTCGCGAAGTTCACGCCGTCGAAGTAGCTCAGCGTCGTGAACACCCGGTCCTCGACGTCGCGGTGCACGGCGAGGTACCGGGTGACCTCCGTGAACGGTGCCTCACTCGCGACGTCGACCGCGCGACGGAAGTGGCACAGGTACGGGACGTCGGGCATCACGGCGCACAGGTCGGGCACCAGTCCGGAGACCGCGAGCGCGATCCCGCCACCCTGGCTGGCACCGGTGACCGACACCCGAGCCGGATCAACGAACGGCAGGGTCCGCACGGCGTCGACCGCGCGAACCGCGTCGGTGTACACGCGTCGGTAGTAGTAGGCCTCGGGGTCGAGGATCCCTCGGGTCATGTAGCCCGGGGTCGCCGGGTCCGAGCCGACCGGATCGGGGGTGTCGCCGCCGTGACCCCACGCGCTGCCCTGACCGCGCGCGTCCACCAGCAGGTGGACGTACCCGGCGGCGGACCACTGCAGGTGCTCCTCAGGAAGTCCGCGGCCGCCGCCGTACCCGAGGAACTCCACGACCGTGGGCAGCGGACCCGGGCGATCCTTCGGGCAGGTGAGCCAGCCCCGGATCGGGTCGCCGCCGAACCCCGAGAACGTCACGTCGTACACATCGACCGAGGTGAGCGGGCCCTTGACCCGCTCGAATCGGGGCTCGACGCCAGCGCCGCGGGCCGCCGCGAGCGTCCGGGTCCAGAACTCGTCAAAGTCGGCCGGCTCGCCGACCTCCGGCCGGTACTCACGCAGAGCGTCAATGCTCAGATCAGTCAAAGGCATGCCCCGAACCCTAAACGCCCCCCAAACCCCCACCGGTCACGCGAGTGCGCGATTTTGGCTGTTGAAAACGTGAATTGAGCAGCCAAAATCGCGCACTCGCGTGCGAGGCGGCCGTACCGGAGCTCGACGTCGGCCCGGCGATCGGAGACGAAGAACTCGAGATACCGCCGCGCGCTGACCCGCGAGACGCCGACGATCTGCGCGCACTCGGCGGCCGACAGGGACCATCCCGAAGATGCGGTCGACGCCTGCCTGGTCGGCCTCGGACCTGCCGTCGAGGCCCCGGTGCGCGCCCGCGTAGTGGTCCAGCCTCTCGCGCAGGTCGTCGAACGTGAACGGTTTGATCAGGTAGTGCACGACGCCGCTGCGCAGCTCCTGGCGCACGGTGTCGGCCTCGCGCGCCGCCGTGATCACCAGCACGTCGACCTGCGGGGCGTCGCGCCGCAGCCGCGCGAGGACCTCGAGCCCGGTCATGTCGGGCAGGTACACGTCGAGCAGCACCAGGTCGGGCAACAGGTCCCGGCACGCGCGGATCGCGTCCTTGCCGCTGTGCACGGCGCCGACGACCTCGAAGCCCGGGATCCGTGCGACGAAGCTGCCGTGCAGCTTTGCGACCATGAAGTCGTCGTCGACGATCGCGAGGGGACGCGGCCGTCGACGAGCGGTTCGCGCAGGATCACCACCTGGTGGACGCCCGCATCGTGCTCGAGGCCTCGGGCGTCGAGTACGAGCTGCGCCGGCAGGTCCGCGGGCGCGACGCGGCCGAGGAGATCCTGACCGCCGCGCAGGAGACCGGCGCGAGCCTGATCGTCGTCGGGCTGCGGCACCGGACGCCCGTCGGGAAGCTCATCCTGGGCAGCACCTCCCAGCGCGTGCTGCTCGACGCGCATCAAGGCCCCAGGAATCGGAAGGATTGGTGCGCCTGCCGCGCACTTCCTTCCCAAAACCGGCTCGTCAGGCCGGGCGTTTGACCCGGTACCGGTGCTCGGGGCGCCCCTTGCTCCCGTAGTTGAGCACCAGCTCGACGAGGCCGCGGCGGAGCATGTCGGCCAGGTACCGCTGGGCCGTCGCCCGGCTGACCCCGACGCGCTCCGCCACGTCGGCGGCGGACACGTCGGGGTCCGCCGCGCGGACGATGTCGAGGACGCCCGCCATGGTCGGTGGCATCCGGCGCGAGTCCGCGATCCGGGCCACTGGGCCGCGGAGCAGGCCGTACAGCGCGTCGACCGTCTGCTGGTTCGCGACGGCGTGCTCACCGAGGCCGTCGTGGAGCTGGCGGTAGGCAACCAGCTGCTCCCGGAGTTGGCCGAAGCCGAACGGCTTGACCAGGTAGTACATCGCGCCGAGCTGCATCGCGCTGCGCACGCTCGCGATGTCGCGGGCCGCGGTGATCACGATGAAGTCGGGTCGCGGGTCCAGCGTGAGCTCGCCCAGCGAGCGCAGCAGGTCGAGCCCATGCCCGTCCGGCAGGTAGAGGTCGAGCAGCAGCAGGTCGGGCTGTAGGGCCTGGACCATCGTGCGGGCCTCCTCGCACGAGTGCGCCTGCCCGACGGAGACGAAACCCTCGACCCGGCCGACGGAGTCGGCATGCACCTTCGCCACGCGGTAGTCGTCATCGACCACGAGGGTCCTGATCATCGCAGGCCCCCCGAGACGACCGGGCCGGCGTCGGCGTCGGTCGGCGACGGCAGCGTGGCGGTGAAGGTTGCGCCGCCCGACCCGGAGCTCACCTCGATGTGCCCCCCGAGCTGGTTGACCAGCCGGTGCACCAGAGCCAGGCCCAGCCCCCGCTGGACGCCGGCGCGCGGCGCCTTGGTGGTGTAGCCGTCCTGGAAGACCTGCTCGGACAGCTGCGGCGGCACGCCCGGGCCGCTGTCGGTGACGCGGACCAGGATGTTCCGGGCGACGTCGTCGTACGCGAGGTGGACGCTGATCGTGCGCGGGGGTGCCGACTCGGCGACGGCGTCCATGGCGTTGTCGATGAGGTTGCCCACCACGGTGAGCAGCGCCTGCGGGCCCGGTCCCGGGTGATCGAGTCGCGAGTCGTCGGTCACCTCCAGCAGGATGCCACGCTCGACGGCGATGGTGATCTTGGCGAGCAGCAGCGCGGCGAGAGCCGTCGGGGCGATGCGCGAGCGCAGGTCCTCGGCCGGCCCGGCGCTGGTCGCGGAGATCTCGCTGAGGTACTCCATGGCCTCCTCGGACTCCCCGAGGCTGACCAGCACCGACAGTACGTGCAGCCGGTTGGAGAACTCGTGCTGCTGGGCCCGCAGGGCGTCGGTCAGACCGTTGACGCTGTCCAGCTCGCGCAGCAGCGCCTCGAGCTCGGTGCGGTCCCGCAGCGTCACCACGGCGCCGACGTCCCGTCCGGCCACCCGCACCGGCATGCGGTTGACCACCAGCAGATGGGTGTCCGTCAGGACGATCTGGTCCTGACCCCCGAGGTCGCCGCTGAGCAGGTCCCGCAGGCGGCCCGGCGGCACGAGCTCCTCGACCGGGTCGCCGATCGCGGTCCGGCGAAGCACGAGCAGTCGGCGCGCCTCCTCGTTGGCCATGGTCAGCCGCCCGGCACTGTCGAAGGCGATCACTCCCTCGCGGATGCCGTACAGCATGGCTTCACGCTCCTGCAGGAGGGACGCCAGGTCGTGCAGCTCGAGCCCGAACGTCCTGCGCTTGAGGCGACGCGCCAGCACCAGGGACGCCAGGATTCCGACCAGCAGCGCGGCACCGGTGTACAGGACCAGGACCGGGAGCTCGGCCCACAGCGCGCGCGAGACGTCCCGTTCGGTGAAGCCCACCGACACCTCACCGATCAGGGCACCGTCCGGGCCGCGCAGCGGAGCCTTGGCGTTGGCCGAGGGCCCGAGGATGCCGTGGTCGACCTGGACGTGGTTGCGGCCGTCCAGCGCGACGACCGGTTCGTCGATGGGCTCCCCGATGAGGGCCTCGGTGGGGTGCGAGTGTCGCCGGCCGGCACGATCGATCACGACGACGTACGAGGCGCCGGTCGCCGCCCGGATCGACTCGGCGATCCCGCGCACGGCGTGGTCACCGTCACCGGCCGCCATCGCCGCTCGCACGGAGCTGTTGGCGGCCACGCTCTCGGCGAGCACGAGCGACTTCTGCTCGGCGTGCTGGTCCAGGATGCGCCGCGTGACCTGCGAGTACAGGGCGAGCCCGAGCAGCATCGTCACAACCAGGATCGCGAGCATGTACCTGGCGATCACCGCGGACATCGGCCTGGGTCGGCGCACGGGTCCCTCCTTTGAGAACCCCCCGAGTCTGCCTCATCCCTACCGGTCGAACGCCCGGATGCCCGAAATGCCGCGTGCGCAGAATGCGCAGAAGTCGAACTAATGCGGGTAACTCCCCAAAGGCGCAGAAGGCTGGGCAGCGGGAGCGATGGCTCCTACGTTTACGGCTCCTGGCAACAGAAGGAGCGACAACGATGTCACCGTCCCTGCACCACCCTGCGCCGTCGGGCGGCGCCGATGCCGCCATCGATCTGCGCGGGGTCACCAAGCGCTTCACGACCCCGAGCGGCTCGGTCTACACCGCGTTGAAGGACCTGGACCTGCAGGTCGCACCCGGCGAGTTCTGCGCCGTCGTCGGCCCCACCGGCTGCGGGAAGTCGACCACCCTCACGCTGGTCTCCGGCCTGGAGCGCCCTTCGCTCGGATCGGTCTCGGTGCACGGGCAGCCGGTGTCCGGCATCACGCCCGGCGTCGGGTTCATGTTCCAGACCGACGCCGTCCTGCCGTGGAAGTCGGTGCTCGACAACGTCGCCATCGGCCCCCGGTTCCGCGGGACCCCCAAGGCGAAGGCCGACGTTGCGGCGCGCGACTGGATCCGCCGGGTCGGGCTGGCCGGCTTCGAGGACCGCTTCCCGCACCAGCTGTCGGGCGGCATGCGCAAGCGCGTCGCGCTCGCGCAGAGCCTCATCAACGAGCCGCGGATCCTGCTGATGGACGAGCCGTTCAGCGCCCTCGACGTGCAGACGCGGGCGATCATGTCCAACGAGCTCCTCCAGCTGTGGGACCTGACCCGCCCCGCGGTCATCTTCGTCACCCACGACCTCGAGGAGGCGATCGCGCTGGCGGACAAGGTCGTCGTGCTCACCGCGGGCCCGGGCGGGACGGTCAAGGAGACGTTCCAGATCGACCTGCCCAGGCCGCGCGTGGTGCAGGAGATCCGGTTCGAACCCCGCTTCGTCGAGCTCTACCACCAGATCTGGGACTCCCTGCGCTCCGAGGTCGACACGGCCTACGCCCAGACGACCGGCGCCGGCCAGAAGGAGGCCTCGTGATGACCGCGACCGCGACCACGACACGGGGCTTGAACCGCACCGGGGAGAAGACCGCGGCGTCGACGAACCAGCAGGCCTACCGCGCGTCCGTCCGCAAACGCCGGCAGCTGGTCCGCGCCGCGCAGATCACCGTCCTGGTCGTGCTGCTCGGGACCTGGCAGCTCTACGTCGGGGGCGACTCGCGCAAGGCCATCCTGTTCGGGGAACCGTCGGGGATCGTCGCCCAGCTGCAGACCTGGATCACGCAGGGCACCTCGCTGGGTTCCCTGGGCGACCAGATCAAGATCACCCTCGAGGAGGCCTTCATCGGTTTCCTCATCGGCACCACGCTCGGCATCGTCTGCGGGATCGCGCTGGGACGCATCCGGTTCCTCGCGGAGGTGTTCAGCCCCTACATCAAGGTGCTGAACTCCATCCCGCGCATCGTGCTGGGCTCGGTCTTCATCCTGGCGTTCGGCCTGGGCATGGAGTCGAAGATCCTGCTGGTGATCGTGCTGGTGTTCTTCGGGGTGTTCTTCAACGCATTCCAGGGCGTGCGCGAGGTGGACCGCAACCTCATTGCCAATGCCACCATCCTGGGCGGTTCCCGCTGGCAGGTGACCTGGCACGTGGTGCTGCCCTCGGCGTTCACCTGGATCGTCGCGAGCCTGCACGTCAGCTTTGGTTTCGCGCTCATCGGGGCGATCGTGGGTGAGTTCCTCGGCGCGTCGCAGGGCCTCGGACAGCTGATCAAGGAGTCCCAGGGCACGTTCAACGCGAACGGTGTCTGGGCGGCCATGGTCATCATGGGCATCGTCGCCCTGGCGGCCGAATGGCTGCTCACGCGGCTGGAGAACCGCCTCCTGCGGTGGCGCCCCCCGCAGCTCTCCGGCCCCGACCTCTAGTCGTCCGGGCGCCCCGGCGCCACGCAGTCCATTGCAGCACCACCAACCTCTTGAGACAGCCAAACCCCTTACTGAAGGAGACCTCTGTGTCCAAGCTCCGCCCGCTCATGGTGATCGGGGTCGCCGCCGCACTGGCGCTGACCGGCTGCGCCTCCACGGCCACCAGCAGCTCATCCACGAAACAACAGGTCGGCGACGCCTCCGGGGACAAGGTCTCCATCATGGTCGGCGGCCTGAGCAAGCAGATCTACCTGCCGTTCGCGCTCGCCGATCGCCTCGGCTACTACAAGGAGCAGGGCCTCAACGTCGCCCTGAGCGACGAACCCGCCGGGATCGACGCGACGACCAACATGCTGGCCGGCAAGGTCGACGGCGTCGGCGGCTTCTACGACCACACGATCGCGCTGCAGGGTCTCGGCCAGTCGGCCGAGTCGGTCGTGTCGATGCTCGTCACGCCGGGCGAGGTCGAGCTGTGCCGCAACGACCTCAAGGGGAAGGTCAAGTCGCCGGCCGACTGGAAGGGACTGAACCTCGGCATCACCGACAAGGGGTCCTCGACGGACTTCCTGACCCAGGCCCTCGCCCAGCGCAACGGCGTCGACCCGACGACCACGCACCGCATCGGCGTCCAGTCCGGCCCCACGCTGATCGGTGCGATGACCCACAAGAACGTCGACTGCGCGATGACCACGGAGCCGACCGTCTCCCAGCTGCTCGCCACCGGTGACGCGTACATCATGCTCGACATGCGCACAGCCGCTTCGACGAAGAAATACCTCGGCGGCGAATATCCCGCCTCGTCGTTGTACATGATGACCGACTACGTCAACAAGAACCCGAAGACCGTCCAGAAGCTGGTCAACGCGTACGTGAAGACGCTCGCGTTCATCCACACCCACTCGGCCGCCGAGATCACCGCGAAGCTGCCGGCCGACTACTACGCGGGCGTCGGCAAGGCCGCCTACATCAAGGCCCTCGACAGCGAGAAGGGGATCTACAACCCGACCGGGATCATGCCGCCGAACGGGCCGCCGACCAACCTCAAGGTGCTGGGTGACTTCAACTCGGCCGTCAAGGGGAAGACGATCGACGTCAGCAAGACGTACACCGACCGTTTCGTGAAGGCCGCCCAGTAGCGCAGGCCGCCCAGCAGTCCGCCCAGCAGCGGCGGGTGCCGTGACGGCAGGCCCGGCGCGCCGCTCCCCGGTCTTCCGGTGAGAGGCGCGCCGGGCCTGCCGTCACCCACCGGCCGCCGCGAAGTGCCAGCATGTGGGCATGGGTGACGACCGGAATGTGCTCGGCGGTGAGCTGGAGCCGTGTGGAACCGACCCGCTCACCGGCTTCTATCGCGACGGGTGCTGCGTCACCGGACCGGAGGACGAGGGCAGCCATACGGTCTGCGCCGTCGTGACGGCCGAGTTCCTCGCCCACCAGCAGCTGGTGGGCAACGACCTGGTGACCCCGCGTCCGGAGTACCGGTTCCCCGGCCTCGTGCCGGGGGACCGGTGGTGCGTGGTGGCCGCGCGCTGGCGCGAGTCCGCCGAGGCCGGCTCCGGGGCCCTGGTCGTCCTGGCGTCGACGAACGAGAAGGCGATCGAGGTGGTCCCCCTGGAGCTCCTCAGGGCCCACGCCGTAGACGTCCCCGCCGACCCCCGCCAGCTCACCTGACCCCCCGGCCCCACCCGACTTGTCAGATCCAACGCGGTCCCTGGCTCGCCCTGGATCTGACAACTCTGCGACCCGTAGGGACCCTGCGAGTCAGACCGAGCGCGGTCCCTGGTCCGCGCTCGATCTGACAACTCGAGGTCGGCAACGCACGGTCGCAATCCGCCTCGGTGCAGCGCTCGGTGCAGCGCTCGGTGCAGCCAAAGTGCGCCAGGGGTGCACGCTCGATACACAGTGCGCCGCATAGAGACCTCTGGGCCTGACCGACGCCGACCGTCGCCAGCTTGCCGATCTCCACGCGAGCTCACCTTCTCGGGTCGCATTCTCCGTCGGTGTCGATTTCGCCATTTTCTGTCGAGTTCGCCGATCGAAACCGACGAACTCGACGTCGGACCGGCGAATTCGAGCCCGCCGAGCGAGTCGGCGGGGTCCTGCGCGGCAGTTCGTCCCGCACTGAGGAGAATCGGTCGATAGGCGCGTCCGCGCGGCACGTCCGCCTATTCCGCTCCCAAATCGGGGCTCAGTGCAGCGCTCTGTGCAGCCAAAGTGCGCCAGGGGTGCACGTTCGATGCACAGAGCGCCGCACTGAGACCTCCCGCACCGGTCCGACGCCGACCGGCGTCAGTGCACCGGCCCCAGCACCCCGACCCGGGTCAGCTCCGCCGCCACGGCCGCACCCAGGGACGACGTCGTCCCGGCGCCGCCCATGTCCGGCGTCAGCGCATCCCCACCGCGGGCCAGCACCGCTTCGATCGCGGCCAGCACAGCCGCGGCGGCCGCCGGCTGCCCCAGGTGCTCGAGCATCATCGACGCGCACCAGATCTGCCCGACCGGGTTCGCGATCCCCCGCCCGGCGATGTCCGGCGCGGAGCCGTGCACCGGCTCGAACAGGCTCGGGAAGTCGCGCGCGGGATTGATGTTGGCGCTGGGCGCGACCCCGATCGTCCCGGTACACGCGGGACCGAGGTCGGACAGGATGTCGCCGAACAGGTTGCTGGCCACCACGACGTCGAACCAGTCCGGGTGCAGCACGAAGTTCGCCGCCAGGATGTCGATGTGGAACTTGTCCACCCGCACGTCCGGGAACTCGGCCGCCATCACCCGCACGCGCTCGTCCCAGTACGGCATCGAGATGGAGATCCCGTTGCTCTTCGTCGCCGACGTGAGGTGATTGCCCGGCCGGCTCTGCGCGAGCTCGAACGCGTACCGCAGGATCCGGTCGACGCCGATCCGGGTCATCACGGTCTCCTGGATGACCGTCTCGCGGTCGGTGCCCTCGAAGATCTTGCCGCCGATGGCCGAGTACTCGCCCTCGGTGTTCTCCCGGACCACGAAGAAGTCGACGTCGCCCGGCAGGCGGCCGGCGAGCGGGCTCGGCACGCCGGGGAGCAGCCGTACCGGCCGCAGGTTGACGTATTGGTCGAAGTGCCGCCGGAACAGCAGCAGGCTCCCCCATAACGACACGTGATCCGGCACGACGTCGGGCCACCCGACCGCCCCGAAGAAGATCGCGTCGAAGGTCCGCAGCTGCTCGAACCATTCCGCGGGCAGCATCTCGCCGTGCCGGAGGTAGTAGTCGGCGCTCGCGAAGTCGAACTCCACCAGGTCCAGCGTGAAGTCGAAGGCCGCGGCGGCCGCGCGCAGCACGCGCACGCCCTCGGGGACGACTTCCTTGCCGATCCCGTCGCCGGGGATCACGGCGATCGTGTAGCTGGCCGTCATGTCAGAACCTCTTCACTTGTCGGGTGCCCAACACCGTAGTTGGACCGAAGGCGTCCCGAAGCACCGCCCCGTACGGGCAGGATGGAGGGGTGAGCAGCCCGGTGCGTGACCTCTGGTACCGACGCGACCGTTCCCGCAAGGTCGCCGCGTACGGGGTCGCCGCCCTCGGGATCATCGGTCTGCTGTCCGCCGCCTCCCGGCCGCTGCGCGGACGCCTGGACGACCTGCTCCAGGTCGTCCCCTTCCTCGTCCCGCACACCGCCGCGGTCACCCTGGTGTTCGTGAGCTTCGCGCTGCTGCTCACCGCGCGCGGGCTGCGCCGCGGGCATCACCTCGCCTGGTTCGCGGCGATCGTGCTGCTGGCCATCTCCATGGTGCTGCACGTCGTGAAGGGCATCGACGTCGAGGAGGCGGTGCTCGCCTCGGTGGGCGCCACCTACCTCGCCACCCACCGGGACGCGTTCCCGGTGTGGGCGACCCGGGCATCCGCGCGCCGCGCCCTGACGCTGGGGATCGGCGGCGGACTGGCGACGCTCGTCGTCGCGATCGCCCTGTCCGCCACCGTGGGCCGCGCCCACCGGCCACCGCCGGACGTGCCGCCCCACACCATCGCCGAACACCTCGGCGCGGACTACATCCTGCCGCTGAACTTCGGCGGCCGGTTCGGCACCTCCGTGCTCATCGCGCTCAGCCTCGGGCTGATCGCGAGCACCCTGTGGGTGCTGTTCTCACCACGCGGACCCGCGCCGCTGACCGGCGCCGCCCACCACGCCGAGCGCGAGCGCGCCCGCGCGCTGATCGCCCGGTACGGCGGCGGGACCCTGGACTACTTCGCGCTGCGCGACGACAAGCAGTGGTTCTTCACGCTCAACAGCGTCGTGGCCCACGCCGTCCGCGGCGGCGTCTGCTTGGTCTCCCCCGACCCGATCGGGCCGGTCGGGGAGCGCGAGGACGTCTGGTCCAGCTTCATGGCCTACGCCGAGGAGTCCGGGTGGTCGGTCACCGTGCTCGGCGCCGCCGCCGACTGGCTGCCCATCTACGAGCCCTGCGGCCTGCGCGCGGTGTACCTCGGCGACGAGGCCGTGGTCGACTCCACGGCGTTCAGCCTCGAGGGACGCGCGATGCGGGGCCTGCGGCAGGCCTACAACCGGCTCCAGCGCGCCGGTTTCACGGTGAGCTTCCACGACCCCGCGACGCTCGACCCCACCCTGGCCCAGCAGCTGCTGGAGCTCGCCGCCCTCGGCCGGCGCGGCGACACCGAGCGCGGGTTCTCCATGACCCTCTCGCGCCTGTTCGACCCGGAGGACACCGGCCTGCTGCTCAGCGTCACGCGCGACGCGACCGGCTGCCCGCAGGGCTTCGTGCAGTGGGTCCCCGCCCGCGACCTCGACGGCTGGTCCCTGGACGTGATGCGGCGCAACGTCGACGCCGCGCTGCCGAACGGCATCATGGACTTCCTCGTGATCGAGACGATCAAGCACGTCGCCGCCGAGACCGGCGGCGGGCTCGACCTGAACTTCGCCGTGATGCGAAGCGTCGTGGACGGCGAGGCCACCGGCTGGCTCGCCCGTGCCGGCCGCACCACCTCCAGCCGGACCGCCGGCCGCGCCCAGATCGAGTCGCTGCTGCGGTTCAACGCGAAGTACCAGCCGCGCTGGGTGCCGCGCTACGTCATGCTGGGCAGCATCGACAACGTCGCCGGCCAGGGGCTCGTGCTGGCCGACGCCGAGGGGATCACCGAGCTCCCGGTGCTGGGCAGGTTCCTCGGCCGGAACGCCGAGTGACCCTCGCCCTGCTGGCCGCGCTGGTCGGCATGCTCGGGTACGGGATCGCCTCGGTGCTCCAGGCCACGGGTGCCGCCCGGGCGAGCGGACCGGCCGTGCTGCGCCACCCCGCCTACGTCGCGGGCCTGGCGCTCGACGGCGTGGCTTGGCTCGCGTCGCTGGTGGCCGTGCGTCACCTCCCGCTGTTCGTCGTCCAGTCCCTGCTCGCCGGCTCGCTCGGCGTGACCGTGCTGCTGGCCCGGTTCTTCCTGGGCGCGCGGCTGCGCCGGCGCGACGCGTGGGCGGTCGCCGTCGTCGGCGTGGCGCTCGCGACGGTCGCCGGGGCCGCCGGGGACCAGTCCGCCCGACTCGCACCGGCCGGATTCACCGTCGCAGCGCTCGGCGCACTGCTGCTCACCGGGCTGGTGACGGTCGCCCTGTACCGCCGCGGCGGCTCCCTGCCGCTGGCCACGGCGTCCGGCATCGCGTTCTCCGGGGCGGCGCTGTGCGCGCGCGCCCTGCCGAACGGCGGCTGGCGCGCGCTCGCGACCGAACCGCTCGCCTGGGCGGTGGTCGGCTTCGGCGTCCTCGGCGCGATCGGGTACGCCCGCTCGCTCGAACGCGGCGCGGTCGGCCCCGCGACGGCGGTGCTGTGGGCCATGGAGGTCCTCGTCCCGGGCGTGATCGGCGTCGTCGTCCTGAACGACGCCATCCGCCCCGGCTGGGCCCTGCCCGCCCTGCTGGCGGTCGCGGCGGTCGTCGCCGCCTGCACCGTCCTGGCCACCACCCCGCCGTCCCGCGCCCCCGAGGCCCCGCGAGTTCGCTGATCTCACCCGAGTTCGGCGGTCCGCCGGGAGGTTGCGGGACGCGTCGGGATCCGTCCGTGCGGAGCACGGTGCGCAAGTGACCGAGATGACCCGCCGGACGGGTGATTCGATCAACTCCTGCCCCACCGGTCACATGCTCCGCACCGGCGAGATCCCTGCCCGGCCGGGGCTCACCTGCCCTGCCGGGTGTCAGCTGCCCGGCCGGGGTCAGTTCCAGCTCAGCGAGAGCACTTGGCTGCCCGCAGCACCCGTTGACGGGGCGGCCGAGGTGTGGAGAGCCGCGCGAGTGACTGATGGTGCTCAAGTTACGCATGTGACATCTCAACCATTCACTCCTGTCACTCCAGTCCCACGCGCGGCTCTCCACACCGCGAGGCCCTTCCCGAGCCCTCAGCCGGCGCCCCAGATTGCCCGGTGCCTCCGAATCCGTCTCGCACAGCGGGGTGGCGAGCCGTCGGTGCGGAGCGTGGTACAGGAGTTGCTCGGCTCGCCGCCGTACAGGGTCATCCGAGTCGATTTCTGTCCCACCAGTCACATGCTCCGCACCGGCGGATGGTGCTGGCCCGCGAACTCGCCACTCGGGGGTATGCGAGCCCCCTGGGAGGGTGTGCACCATGGACATCCGCGAACTGACCGCTCGGGTCGAGCACATCTCCCAGATCTACGCCTCGCGCTTCGGCATCACGCGGGACGCCGACTGGCAGATCCTCAAGCTTCAGGAGGAGGTCGGTGAGCTCACGCAGGCGCACCTGATGCGCCAGGGGCAGGCGCGGAAGAAGGGCCTGAGCCGCGCGGAGATCGATGCGAGCTTCCGCGCCGAGGTCGCCGACGTGCTGAGTCAGATCCTCCTGCTCGCCCATCATCACGACATCGATGTGGTCGACGAGATCGCGCGCAAGTGGTTCGTCTGGCAGGAGGCGTCTCCCCGCCCGCAGGACGTGCCGGCGAACGACACGTGAGCCCGGGATTCTGCCCGGCGGGGGGCTTCCGAAGGAACAACGTCGGGCGCTAGCGTCGAGACCGGAGCCGCGCCTCCCCGGGCGATCCGTTCGCAGCACGTCTTCGCACCGGCGCGAGAGCGAGGGGTTGGCGATGGGACTGTTCACCCCGGGCTTCCGGCGCAAGGCCACGACGTCCGACGTCGCGCTGCCGCCGGGTCAGTACCTGACCGAGGACTTCCCGGTGCTCACCGCCGGCCCGACGCCCCGGATACCGCTGGACACCTGGGAGTTCGTGATCACCGGCGAGTCGGGCCAGAGCCACCGATGGTCCTGGGACCAGCTCATCGCGCTGCCCGCCGAGAGCCCGACGGTCGACCTGCACTGCGTGACCCGCTGGTCGAAGCTCGGCACCTCCTGGCGCGGGGTGTCCCTGGACACCCTGCTCGCCGACGTCGAGACGACCGCGAACTTCGCGCTGGTGCACGCCTACGGCGGCTACACAACCAACCTGCCGCTCGCGGACCTGCGCGGCGGCAAGGCCTGGATCGCGCACGAGTTCGAGGGCAGCCCGCTCGCACCCGAGCACGGCGGCCCGGCGCGCCTGCTCGTCCCCCACCTGTACCTCTGGAAGTCCGCCAAGTGGGTGCGCGGGATCCAGCTGCTGGCGGACGACAAGCAGGGGTTCTGGGAGCGCGCCGGCTACCACGATTTCGGTGATCCATGGCGCGAGCAGCGGTACCAGGGCGACTAGGTGGCCGGCTGACCTGGCACGCCGCCCGGTTGGTCGCCCACCACGCCGAGACCCCCACCGCCACGACCCTGGTCCTGGAGGTGCCCGACTGGCCCGGGCACCTCGCCGGCCAGCACGTCGACCTGCGCCTGACGGCCGACGACGGCTACCAGGCCGTGCGCAGCTACTCGCTGGCCGCACCGGCGGCCGGCGACCGGGTCGAGCTGACCGTGCAGCGGGTGCCCGACGGCGAGGTCTCGCCGTACCTCACCGAGGGGTTCGCGATCGGCGACGCGATCGAGATCCGCGGGCCGGCGGGCGGCTGGTTCGTCTGGCGACCGACCGACGAGGCCCCGGTACTGCTGGTCGCCGGCGGCGCCGGGATCGTCCCGCTGATGGCCATGGTCCGGGCCCGCCGCGCGGCCCGCAGCCGGGTCCCGTTCCGCCTGGTCTACTCGGTCCGCACCCCGGACGAGGTGTACTACCTCGACGACCTGGGCGCGCCGCAGCCCGGCGACGGCGGGCTCGACGTGCGGTACCTCTACACGCGCTCCGCGCCGGACGGCTTCGCGCGGCCACCGGGCCGGCTGACCGCCGAGGACCTGCGCAACGGGGTCTGGCCGCCGGTGTTCCCCCCGGAGTGCTTCGTCTGCGGGCCGACCGGCTTCGTCGAGGCGGTCGCCGACCTGCTGGTCGGGCTCGGCCACGAGCCGCGCCGGGTCAAGACCGAGAGGTTTGGTCCAAGTGGAGGCTGACATGTCCCAGAGCTATCCGGACGGCGACGCGAACGGGCACGACGCGCTCGACGGTATTGACGGCTTCGAGGACGGCAACGCCCTCGCGGGTGCGCTCGGGGAGATCTTCTCCGTCGACGTGACCGCGGCGATCAGCCGGTGCGTGAGCTGCGGCCGGCTCGGCCAGGTCGCCGAGCTTCGGGTCTACCGCCACGCGCCGGGGCTCGTCGCGCGGTGCGCGGGGTGCGGCGAGGTCGTGCTGCGCATCGTGCGGGCTCCCGACGCCGCCTGGCTCGACCTGAGCGGGACCACGAGCCTGCGGATCCCGCTCGCGCCGTGACCCACCCCGATCAGCCGTAGGTCATACCTAGAGCTCCCCGGGCTTGCTTTCATCACACCAATGGACCAAGGTGGCGAGGTGGCCACCGCAGGCCCAAGCCCCTTACGGGACCTCAGTGCCGAGGAGAATCAGCACATGTTCCACGCACCGACGAACCGACGACCCCCGCTCGTCGTCGTGATGGGCGTCGCCGGGTCCGGCAAGACCACCGTCGGCCAGGCCCTCGCCGACCGCCTCGGCATCGAGTACGCCGACGCGGACGCGTTCCACAGCCCCGCGAGCGTCGCCAAGATGGCCGCGGGCCACCCCCTGGACGACGACGACCGCGCGCCCTGGCTCGTCGCCATCGGCGCCTGGCTCGCCCAGCACCAGAACTCGGGCGCCGTCGTCGGCTGCTCGGCGCTGCGCCGGCGCTACCGCGACGTGCTGCGCGCCGCAGCCCCCGACGTGGCGTTCCTGCACCTCGACGGCGACCCCGCCGTGCTCACCCAGCGCGTCGCCGAGCGGCCCGGGCACTTCATGCCCGCGTCGCTGATCACCTCCCAGCTCGAGACGCTCGAGCCCCTCGAACCGGACGAGCGCGGGCGCGCGCTCGACCTCACGTCCCCCGTCGAGGACATCGTCACCGGGTTCACCGCCACGCTCGACGTCGTGACCGAACGCACACTCGACCGGGTCGCTCCCTGTAGCACGCCTGCGTGAAAATCGGGAGGCCTATGCTCAAGTAATCTGGGGTCATGAGCCATGCCCAGAACGACCTGAAGACGCCGCCGCCTCTACCGAAGGGCGGCCTTCGCGTCGTAGCCCTCGGCGGGCTCGGTGAGATCGGTCGGAACATGACCGTCTTCGAGCACCTGGGCCGACTGCTGATCGTGGACTGCGGGGTGCTGTTCCCCGAGGAGCACCAGCCGGGCGTCGACGTGATCCTCCCCGACTTCACCTGGATCCGGGACCGCCTGGACAAGATCGACGCGATCGTCCTCACGCACGGCCACGAGGACCACATCGGCGGCGTCCCGTACCTGCTCAAGGAGCGCGCGGACATCCCCGTCGTCGGCTCCGAGCTGACCCTTGCGTTCATCGAGGCGAAGCTCAAGGAGCACAAGATCCGCCCGAAGACCGTCCAGGTCAAGGAGGGCGACCGCCGCAAGTTCGGCCCGTTCGACACCGAGTTCATCGCCGTGAACCACTCGATCCCCGACGGCCTCGCCGTCGCGATCCGGACCAAGGCAGGCACCGTCCTGCACACCGGCGACTTCAAGATGGACCAGTTCCCGCTCGACAAGCGCATCACCGACCTGCGCGGCTTCGCCCGGCTCGGCGAGGAGGGCGTCGACCTGTTCATGGCCGACTCCACCAACGCCGAGGTCCCCGGGTTCACCACCTCCGAGCAGGATCTCGCCCCCGCGATCGACACCGTGTTCCGCACCGCCCCGCGCCGGATCATCGTCTCGAGCTTCGCGAGCCACGTGCACCGCATCCAGCAGGTCCTCGACTCCGCGCACGACCACGGCCGCAAGGTCGCGTTCGTCGGCCGCTCGATGGTCCGCAACATGGGCATCGCGCGCGACCTCGGCTACCTCAAGGTGCCGCGCGGCCTGGTCGTGGACTTCAAGGCGCTCGAGGGCATGCCCGACAAGAAGGTCACCCTCGTGGCCACCGGGTCGCAGGGCGAGCCCATGGCGGCGCTGTCCCGGATGGCCAACGGCGACCACGTGATCCGCATCGGCGACGGCGACACCGTCCTGCTCGCGAGCTCGCTGATCCCCGGCAACGAGAACGCCATCTACCGCGTCATCAACGGGCTGACCCGCCTGGGCGCGAACGTCGTGCACAAGGGCAACGCCAAGGTGCACGTCTCGGGCCACGCGAGCGCGGGCGAGCTCGTCTACTGCTACAACCTCATCAAGCCGCGCAACGTCATGCCGGTGCACGGTGAGTGGCGCCACCTGAAGGCCAACGCGGACCTCGCCATCCAGACCGGCGTCCCGCCCGAGAACACCGTGATCGCGGAGGACGGCACCGTTCTCGACATGGTCGACGGCAAGATCTCCGTCACCGGCAAGGTGCCCGCGGGCCTGGTCTACGTCGACGGCATGACGGTCGGCACGGTCACCGAGGAGTCCCTCAGCGACCGCCGCGCGCTCGCCGAGGACGGCGTCGTCACGATCGTCACGCTGATCGACCCGGACTCCGGCAAGCTCAGCGAGGACCCGGACTTCCTCACCCGCGGCTTCGTGCACGACACCGGTTCGTTCGACGCGCTCGTCCCGATCATCAAGGACGCGCTCGCCAAGGCCGCGATCGACAACGTGCGTGACTTCAGCGAGCTGGAGCGCCTGATCGACCGCGCCGTCAGCCGCTGGTTCCAGCGCACCAGCCGCCGCACCCCGGTCATCATCCCGGTGGTCATCGAGGCGTAGGTCCGTACGGGCGCCAGTTCGCCGTTCCCACGCGAGTTCGCCGGTTTCGCGATCGACGAACTCGCGTGGGAGCGGCGAACTCATGCCCGGCCGACGTCGGCTTTGGGTCGGCTTTTGCGTCCACCGGGCTGTCGTTCGTCTAGGCCGTGCGATCACGCAACCTAGAATGACCGGGTGATCTTCAAGGCCGTCGGCGATGCACGCCCCTATCCCGACCATGGACTCGTCAACACCAAGCAGTGGGCCGAGGTCCCCCCACGCCAGGTCCGGCTCGATGAGCTGGTGACGACGAAGAAGACCCTGCACCTGGACAGCCTGCTGGCGGACGACTCGACGTTCTTCGGCGATCTCTTCGCGCACGTCGTGCAGTACCGCGGCGTGATGTACCTCGAGGACGGGCTGCACCGGGCGGTCCGGGCCGCCCTGCGCCAGCGAACGGTGCTGCACGCCCGCGTCCTCGTTCTCAGCTGAATCGCGCTCTGACACGGCCCTGCTCGCGCGGCCTTATCAGCTAGGTTCGAACGGTGAGTGCACCGCAGGGGACAGATCGCGCACGGGTGTTGCGGCGAAGACATCGGCACGAACGGCAAGCCGTCGTGTTCGGCTTTCTCGTGGCCGGCCTCGCCGTGGCGGCGCTCATCTCCGTCGCGATCTTCACCGGTGCGATGCCGTCCCCGCTCGCGCGCGACTTCACCACGGCCCAACCCGATCAAGGTCCGGCGACCCCGCCACCGCCGTGCCCGCCGGCCGGCATGCTCCCCGTCGCATACGAGAAGGTCAGGGTGACCGTCCTGAACGGGACGGACCGCGCAGGCCTCGCCACCGACGCGGCGATCGCCCTCTCGAGCCGCGGATTCACGATCCTGCGGGCCGGGAACTCGGCGGTCACCACCGGCGGGGTCGCCCGGATCGGCTTCGGGCCCACCGGGATCGGCGCGGCCTACACCCTCGCCGCCCACATCGACGGCGCACGGCTCGCGCTCGACACGCGCAAGGACTCCGGCGTCGTCCTCACGGTGGGCACGAGCTACCAGGCCCTGGTCGACCCCAAGGCCGTCAAGCTCGACGCGACCGCGCCGCTGAAGGGCCCCAAGAACTGCGTGCCCCTCTCCCAAGCCAAAGTAGCCCCGCCCCTCACAGCAAAAGCGGCCCCCAAGGGCTGACACCACGCAGCCGAACTCGGAGGTCTGCCTCGAACTCGGACGCTGCACGGTGCGAGTTCGGCGCGAACCTCCGAGTTCGGCACCCGGGGCGGGACTTCCGGCGGGCTAGAGGGCCGGGGCGGAGGGCGGGGTGGTGAGCTCCTGGCTGGTGCCGCGCCACCGGGACGTGGCGCGCATGAGGTGGTAGATCCCGATCGCGGCGGCCGTTCCCAGCGCGATCCCGCCGAAGGTCAGGCTGCCGGCCGCGAACGTGAAGTTCGCGATCCCGACGACCAGGGCGACGGCCGCCGTCGTGAGGTTCACCGGGTCGGAGAAGTCGACCTTGGCCTGCACCCAGATCCGCGCCCCGAGCACGCCGATCATGCCGTAGAGCATCGTGGTCGCCCCGCCGAGGACGCCACCCGGGATGGTCGCGACCAGCGCGCCGAACTTCGGCGACATGCTCAGCACGAGCGCCCCGGCGGCCGCGACCCAGTACGCGGCGGTCGAGTACACCCGGGTCGCGGCCATCACCCCGATGTTCTCGGCGTACGTCGTTGTGCCCGACCCGCCGCCGAGCCCGGCGAGCGTCGTCGCGACGCCGTCGGCGAACAGCGCGCGGCCGAGGACCGGGTCGAGGTTCTTGCCGGTCATCGCCGCGACCGACTTCACGTGCCCGACGTTCTCCGCGATCAGCACGAACACGACGGGCAGGAACAACCCCAGCACGTTGACGTCGAACGTCGGCGTGACGAAGGTGGGCAGGCCGACCCAGGCGGCCGCCGTCACGGTGGTGAAGTCGACCTCTCCGCGCAGCATCGCGACGGCGTACCCGACGAGCACGCCGACCAGGATCGCGAGCCGGCCGAGCATCCCGCGGAACAGCACGCTGACCATGATGATCGCGAACAGCGTGACCATGGCGGTGACCGGGGCGCCCTTGACGTTGGTCCACGCGGTAGGAGCGAGGTTGAGCCCGATCAGCGCCACGATCGTGCCGGTCACGACCGGCGGCATCACGATGTCGATCCAGTGCGCCCCGGCGAAGTGCACGAGCAGCCCGACCAGGGCGAGGAGCACCCCGGTCAGCAGCACCCCGCCGAGCGCGACCGACTCGCCGCCGGAGGCCATCGCCGCGCTGATCGGCGCGATGAACGCGAAGCTCGAACCGAGGTAGCTCGGCAGCCTGTTGCGCGTGATCAGCAGGAACGTGACCGTGCCGATCGCGGAGAAGAAGAGGGTCGTGGCCGGCGAGAACCCGGTGAGGATCGGGACCAGGAACGTCGCGCCGAACATTGCGACGACGTGCTGCAGGCCGATGCCGATGGTGCGTGGCCAGCTCAGCCGCTCGTCGGGCCCGACCACCGCGCCGACGCTGATCGTCCGTCCGTCGCCGTGCAGGCGCCATCCAATGCCGCTCATCGCGAATACTCCCGGGAAGTCTTTCGGGCGCCGAGTGCGCACCGGGGCGAGGCCGCCCCGGTGCGGGAACGACCAGGGGCAGGGTACCGGGTGCGTTCGCGTCCGCTGTGTCATGCTCTGTCCAGCACGTTTCGCGCGGCGCGGATGGGGGCAAGCCATGACCGACCCGGCAATGGTCGACCCTCCGGTCGGCCTGATCCACGGGGACTGGGACCGGCCGAAGACCCCGCCCGTGCACCGGACCTACACGCTCGCCCTGATCTCGCTGGTGGCCGGCCTGTGCGGGTTCATCCTGCTGCCCCTGGTCGGGTCGATCGTCGCGATCATCACGGGCCATCTCGCACTGGCCCAGGCCCGCGAGAACGGTTCGGACGGGTCGACGCTCGCGTCCGCCGGGCTGTGGCTCGGGTACCTCGCGATCGCGCTCGTGGTCCTGGCGGCAGCCGGGTTCATGCTGGTCGTGTACGTCAGAAGCATCGCCTAGGTGGCTTCGCAGTCGATGGCCGGAGCCCCCCTCGCGGCCCGGTGGACCGCCTCGCGCCCGGCGCTGTGGCTCGCGTTCGCCGCGGTGCACGGCTGGCTCGCGTTCGTCGGCGTGGTGCTGCTCCGCGCGTACGCCTTCTCCGACGTCGACCTCTACCGGTACTGGGTCGCGCTCGGTACCCACAACGGCTTCTGGCCCGTGCTCAGCAGTCCGTGGGTCTACCCCGTCGGCGCGCTGGTACCGATGCTCGTGCCCGCGGGCCTGGTCGGCACGGACTCGACGACGGCGTACATGTTCACCTGGTGCGCGCTGGTGACCGCGCTCGACGCCGTCGCGGTCTGGGCGCTGGTGCGCCGCGGCGGCACCGGCGCCGCGTGGTGGTGGCTCGCGTTCCTCCTGCTGCTCGGCCCGGTCGCGATGGGCCGGATCGATGCGATCGTCGCGCCGGTGGTGATCGTCGCGCTCCTCCTCGCGGCGCGTCGCCCGCAGCTTGCCGTGACCCTGCTGACCGTCGGCGCCTGGATCAAGGTCGCCCCGGGCGCCCTGCTGCTCCCGCTGGTGATGATCGCGCGCCGCCCCCTGCGCGACGTCGTCCTACCCGGCGCCCTGGTGAGCCTGTGGGTCGTGGCCGCGGTGGTGGCGGGCGGGGGCCGGCGGAACGTCGCAAGCTTCCTGTTCGCGCAGGGCGCCCGCGGGCTCCAGATCGAGTCCGTCACCGCGAGCCCGTGGGCGGTGGCCTCGCTGGTGCGCGACGACGTCGCGATCGTGCTCAACAAGAAGCTCAGCACCTGGGAGGCGATCGGGCCCGGCACCCTCGGCGCCGCGCGGTTGCTGGACGTGCTGCTCCCGCTCGCCCTGGGCGGGGTCGCCCTGCTGCTCTGGCGCGCGCGGTCCCGGCCGCTGGACGTGCTCGTGTGGGGGCCGCTCGCCATCGCCCTGGTGCTGATCGTGGTGAACAAGGTGGGCTCGCCGCAGTTCATCGGCTGGCTCGGCCCGCCGGTCGCCGTCGCGCTCGCGGTCCGAAGCGCACTGACCCGCGGCGATGCGGTGGGTGTGCCGGGCGGGGTCATGCGCGACGGCGTGCTGGGCGACGGCGTGCCGGGCGACGGCGTGCCGGGCGACGGCGTGCTGGGCGACGGCCTCGAGCGAGACGGCTCGAGGTCACGGTCCGCACTCGCGAGCGTGCCGGGCGTCGGAGCGCTCGTCCTGGTGATCGCCGGGCTGACGCAGATCGTGTTCCCGCTCGCCTACATGTCCCTGCTGACCGGGAGCGCCGTCGTCACGGCGGTGCTGGTACTCCGCAACGCGCTGCTCCTCGGGCTCCTGGTGGGGGTGTGCGTGATTCTCGCGCGGGGCCGGGCGAATGGAGCGGCGTCGTCGTGATCATCATTGACAACGCAGACTGTACGACAGACTGTATGTAGATGACCACGACCAATGGGACGACCGAGGTATGGCAAGCGCGCATCGGTCACGATTTCGCCGCTGAGCTGCACGCCGACGCGGACGTCCTGGGCCTGCGCGGCCGCACCGACATCGTCAGGGCGGCACTCGCGATGCTGCACGCCAGCGCCGCCGAACAGCGAATGGCGAACGACGTGCGCGAGTTCTACGGCGACGAGACGCCACCGCTTCCGATCGGGGTCCTGCCCGCGCCGCCCGACGCGGTGGATGCCGGTTCTGCCGATGTCACGGACGCCCATGGCTCGTCCGGCTCCGGACCCGCTGCTCACGTGCCCGGAGCCCGTGACCACGCCTGAGCCCCTGCGGGGCGAGATCTGGGATGTGCGGTTTCCGGCGTTCGGCGAGCACCCCGCGGTGGTGCTGAGCGTCAACCCGCTCAACGCGCGGCTCGGTCACGTCGCAGTCATCCCGATCACCGGCACCCGCGGCCCGGCGTCAACCCACGTGACACTCACCGCCGACGCCGGCCTCGGCGGTCACGACGAGTCCTTCGCTGACATCACGGGCCTGCAGCCCGCCGCGCGTGGACGTTTCCGGCGCCGACGCGGGCTACTTGTCAGCAGCGAGCTCGCCCAGCTGGAGGACCGGCTGCGCGTCTATCTCGGGCTGTAAGCACCGCCGGCGGC
>NZ_DATCNW010000257.1:0-2588 GCF_036565025.1 Pengzhenrongella sp. | reverse complement strand
GCGGCGATCCCGTCGTGTCGGCCGACCCGCAGGTTGTCGCGCTGCGCGACATCATGCGTGAGCACCACCCGAGAGCCGGCGCCGATGCGGGAGAGCACCGTCAGCAGCACGTTGCGTTCCAGCGACTGCGCCTCGTCGACGATGACGAACGAGTCGTGCAGGGAGCGGCCGCGGATGTGGGTCAGCGGCAGCACTTCGAGCATGCCGCGGCCCATTATCTCGTCCATCACGTCGGACGAGACGAGCGCGCCCAAGGTGTCGAAGACGGCCTGCGCCCAGGGCGACATCTTCTCGTTCTCGTTGCCGGGCAGGTAACCGAGATCCTGACCGCCCACCGCGTACAGCGGACGGAACACGACGACCCGCTTGTGGGCGCGGCGCTCCAGCACCGACTCGAGTCCGGCACACAGCGCCAGCGCCGACTTGCCGGTGCCGGCGCGTCCGCCGAGCGACACGATGCCGACGTCCGGGTCGAGCAACAGGTCCAGCGCTACCCGCTGCTCGGCGGAGCGGCCGTGCAGGCCGAACGCCTCGCGGTCGCCTCGCACCAGCTTGACCTGCTTGTCCGGGGTGATCCGGGCCAGCGCGGAGCCCTTCGTCGAGTGCAGCACCAGACCGGTGTGGCATGGCAGGTCAGCGACCTCGGCGAAGTCCTCGTGCTCGACGAGGTCGAGCGGGTGACCGCCATAGAGCGCGTCGACGGAGTCGGTCGAAACGTTCAGCTCGGCCATCCCCGACCAGGGGCTCGAATCGCCCACCGGGTGCATGCGGTACTCGTCGGCGGTCAGCCCGACCGACGCCGCCTTGACGCGCAGCGGCATGTCCTTGGTTACCAGCGTGACATCGCGGCCCTCGTTGGCCAGGTTCAGCGCGACGGCCAGGATGCGCGAGTCGTTGCTGTCGACGCGGAAGCCCGCCGGCAGCGTAGAGAGGTCCGAGTGGTTGAGCTCGACGTTGAGCCGGCCGCCGGCATCACCGATCGGAACCGGCGCGTCGAGGCGGCCGTGCTTGATGCGCAGATCGTCGAGTACCCGCAGCGTCTGCCGGGCGAACCAGCCGAGCTCAGGGTGATGACGCTTGCCCTCCAACTCGCTGATGACCACCAGCGGGAGCACCACCTCGTGATCGCCGAACCGGCCGAGCGCCCCGGGGTCGGAGAGCAGGACGGAGGTGTCGAGCACGAACGTGCGCATGCCGGGACGCTCGGCCTGCGGCAGCAGGGCAGCACTCATAGGACGCTCCTGACAGGGGGTAGTGGCGTGCACGGGCGCATAGGGAACTCGCCGCGCTCTCGGGGATCCGGTCGATCCGGCCAGGTGCACCGCGCACCAGCGGGGATGTTCCGGTCCCCTCGCTGGTCGCTGCCACCGTTACGGGACCTCCCGAGCGGACCGGTTAGGCCGGCCCACCGATTCGGACGCTACGTCCTGCGCCCGCCCGTGCCCGGCAGGCTCGCGGCAACGCGGCGGTCAGGACATTTCGGCCGCGCGCGCCGGGTCGGCGCCCCACTGCGACCAGGAACCCGGGTACAGCGCGGTGTTGCGGTGGCCGGCGATCTCCAGCGCGAGCAGGTCGTGGCAGGCCGTGACGCCCGACCCGCAGTAGGCGATCGCCGGCCCGGCACCGATCGCCGCGAACCGCGCGCGCAGCGCCGCCGCGGCGAGAAACCGGCCGGTCGCCGGGTCCAGGTTGCCCGCCCATGGCGCGCTGTGGGCGCCGGGAATGTGGCCCGGACGTGGGTCGATCGCGGGGTCGCCGTGGGCATAGCGCTCGACGCTGCGCGCATCGAGCACCGCCGAGCCTGGCACCATCACCGCATCGGCGTCGGCGAAGCGCCCAGGCGGCCACGGGCGGGCGGTGCGCGCCACGGGTGAGAGCGCGGGCACGTCGGTGCTCAGCTCGGCCGGCCAAGACGAGAGCCCGCCGTCGAGCACGGCGGCCGGCTCGTCCAGCACCCGGAGTAACCACCACAACCGCGCCGCGTTCGAGCCGCCCGCGTCGTCGTACGCGACGACCGGCTGACCGTCGGCGATGCCCACCCGGCCGAGCGCCGCGGCGAAGTCCACGGGTGACGGCAGTGGATGGCGACCCTCGGCCGCGCTCGCCGGTGCGGACAGGTCGGCGTCGACGTCCAGCCACACCGCGCCCGGGACATGCCCTGCCTCGAACGCGGCGAGCCCGGACCGGCCGTCGAGGTACCAGCGCACGTCCACGACGCGTACCTCGTCCAGGTGCGCTGCAAGCCAATCGCCGGAGACGAGCAGGCCGGGGAGCGTCATCCCCCGTAGCGACGCTGGCGGGTGCCGTAGTCGCGCAGGGCGCGCAGGAAGTCGATCTTTCGGAAGTCCGGCCACAGCGCGTCGCAGAAGTAGAACTCCGAGTGCACCGACTGCCACAGCAGGAAGCCCGAGAGCCGTTGCTCGCCCGACGTGCGGATGACGAGGTCCGGGTCGGGCTGGCCCTTCGTGTACAGGTGCTCGGCGATGTGGTCGACGTCGATGACCTCGGCGAGCTCCTCGGACGGACGGTTGAGGTTGTCGGTCGAGAGCAGCCAGAGCGTGACGACCTTGACGCCGACCTCCTCGCTC